>NZ_JBFPEZ010000019.1:0-2456 GCF_040838225.1 Xenorhabdus sp. SGI246 | reverse complement strand
GTTTATATTTATGCGAAAATACAAACGACTGTAAAGATTACTCTCATCATTCAATCGGGGTGTTATATGCGTCGTAGAGTGATTTTAATGTTACTCCATCTGCTGATATTTCAAATGATAGAGCATAACCCCCCATAGCTTTATAACTGGTTACATAATCTTCATTTATATAATAAAATAATCTCCATGCCTCAGGCTTTAATACATTCCTAAATACGCCGTATCCAGAAAGAGCTATGTCTACACCACCATAAACTAAATTTGCCGTTCTTTTATTTGACCCGATAAAATTAAAAGCATGTTCATAGCCTAATCTCAAATAACCTTTATAATCGGCATCGTTATTAAGTAATGATGTTAAATTTTCTTCAAAATTCCCTGCACCATGAACAATGAGCGCCGAACCTGCTACATAGCCAACCACCGTTGTACTTGTTGCGGTTACAATCGCAAGACCTGTGATAAATTGCACTGCTCCGGCGACTAAACCAATACCTTTTAGAATATAAGTGTACGCGTCATTTTCCTTTTTTATTTCAATAGCTGCATATTTTTGAACTATATTATTTCTTATAATATTCTCTTGTTGTGATAAATATAACCGTTCTTGCTTTAAGTTTTGTATCGCTTGTGATTTATCGGATTCAGAGGATGACTGGCTTAGTATTGTACCTAAATTGTAATCAGTAAATTTTTTAATTTCATTTTGAAATTTTCTTTTAACTGAAAAGTTTTCTAGAAATGTTGATACTGATAAGGCAGATTCAGTTACACTTCGAGCAGTTAATGCTCCCATTGAGGATAAATAATCATTATTTCTATTTATAAACATGATTAATAAACCCTATCTTCCCAGAAGCTATAACCACTAGTGCCAGCTAAGTGATGTTGCCATGTAATACTTTTATATTTAAATGATACGTTCTCTAATGGCTGAGCATCGTTGTGAGTTGATGAGTTTGGACAAATAATATCAATATTGCAAATTGTCGCACCTATAACTTTGATTGAAAAATAAAGAGATAACCCGCCACTGTTATCTGTCCTGTACATGTTAAATGTACATTCCAATTCTTCATTGTTTGATATTGCCACTCCTAGTAATGGGGTTGATTTATCTATTGGTTTTTTTATGTTAATAGGAAAATGGTTTACATTTTGCTCTCTAGATAAAGAGGAATTTAATTCGTAAATATAAATTTCGTTTTCATGTCCGGTTTGATAAATATTTCCTATAGAATCCTCTGATGAACACCCAGACGATATTAACCCTTGTTTATTACCTTTTATTGTTAAATAAATAATGTTAGCCATTGTATTTCCCTTAGCTATATTTGATGTGATGCAAAAATACAAAAAAAACATTTTATTTGTCAATGACATTGATCATTTTTTGAAAAAATAGTGATTGTATTTATATTAGGTTATATTGCGTCAATTAAATTTTATTTTCATTTTAAATAAACCAAATAAACGGCGAATTATATCGCCATCTTTATTTGTTTGTCTTCTTTAAATTGAAAATGCAGCGCTACCACAGTGCGGCCTTTCTTTACTGTATCTACTGATATGACTAAATCGCTTTTTTCATTTAATTCTTTTAAAGCTGGAACTAAAAGTAATTGGTTCAATGACTTAAATGTCTTATATTTATCATCTATCCCTAACATAGAACGAAAATCTTCTAAGGAAATTATTCTATCGCCAGTTTGCTTAAATTGTTGTAGTAACTCATATATACGAATGCTATATGTTCTTTTTAAAGCTGATACGTTCTTGATGGCTATCTTTGTAAACTGCCCTTGTAATTGGGTTAGATATGGCATAATTGAATCTGAAAAAACTATTTCACTTTTACCTTCTCCGCTAAAATACTTGGCTTTTTCTTGAATCCAGCGTATTTCACGTTTTTCATCTTTTTTAGTTATCGATATAGTTCTATCCCATAAGCGTTCTATTGCTTCTTGTAATCGACGTTCTGCATTTTCTTTACCCATATCAGGGAAAGCTAAACAAAATTCCTTAGCGGTTAACTGAAAGGTATTTTCTGGTTTTTCATCTTGAGGATTGAGCTTCCCTATACACATCAATAACACCCGTTGTTCTTGCAATGTTAGTTTGTAACTGGCTTCAATCAGTGCATTCGATTTGTAAGCAACAAGTTCACTCATGATGATTCCTCTAATGTTATCGGAAATAAATTAAAAGTAGTTATTACCTCACAAAAAAGCAATGTATTTATTTAAAATATTACCTTTTCTTGTGACTATTACCGTCAAAAGCATTGCCTATTACCGTCAAAAGCATTGCCTATTACCGTCAAAAGCATTGCCTATTACCGTCAAAAGCATTGCCTATTAGCATGTAATTGTTTGATTTAATTAATAAAAAAACGACCGAAAACAAGAATAAAAACAAGAAAAACAAGTTAAAAAGAGCGCACCCTGTGGATAAGT
>NZ_JBFPEZ010000018.1:0-5508 GCF_040838225.1 Xenorhabdus sp. SGI246 | reverse complement strand
TAATATAATCGACTTATAAATAAGTTATAAATATAGCAAGAGGCATTAAAATAACAATAGCTATAAAGAACCCTTTAAAATTAGCCTCACCTGCTATTAAAAAAAAGAACGCCAACACCATAAACGCCAAAGGAAGAATAAACAAGAGTCTATAAAATCTATTTTCCAGATTTATCATTTCATCTAACAATGTAGTGCCACTTCTCTTATTTATGGTTTTTAATAACTTCATATCATTTAAAGTAAAACCACTTTCTTTCATTAATTCTTCTATGTTTTTAGAAACCATTTTAAATCCTCCATTATTGTTTATTTTCTGTTTTTCAATTTTTCGCAATCAGTTTTAATTAAATTTAATTTCCCTTCTAATTGTTCAACTTTTTTATAAGTAGAAAAAACAGCATTATAATTGTTATCAATGGCTGATCCAAAGAATAATTTTACACTTAATGCGATTACTACAAGTACTGCCAGTATGTTTCCTGCAAAAATCCACCAAAAATAATTTGTAAGTTTATAATATTTTTCCTCCAAATTATTTTTTGCCGACTGATAGTCATTTTTTGCAGCCTGAATATCTCCTATAAAGCCTTTGACTGTAATTGATAAGTTGTCAACGTGTATAGCAATAGCTTCCATTTGCGTATCCATTCTTTGCCGGACAGCGCCAGCAATATCCGTTTGTTGAATAGTGGCCAGAATATTTTGGTTAATTTCTTCCGGTACGGTTTTAGACAGTTCCCTAAATTGGGCGGCACAGGTATCCAGTGAATTGATGGAACTCCGCTTAATGTCATTCAATTCTGACAGAACTTGGTTTATGTGCGCTTTTTGTATCTCGATATTATCCAGTTCAGCTAACTGCTTTTTTAAGGCTTCCGTCGCCAGATTCAGGCCGTTCTTGGCTTCCAGAATGGCATCAAAGGCAGTATTTTGGGATCCGCTCACCGCAGTTAGCATGTCAGTTACAACTGCTTGCTGCTCTTCCAACACTAAGAGATAACCGGAAATTTTTTCAAAATCAGTGAGTTCTTTTTTCATATTTTCCTCTGTTACCAGCTAAAACTGCGCCCTAGGGAGTGACGTTGACGTTGTTGTAGTTTCTTTTCCTGCTCGGCACGTTGTTGCACCTGCCGCTCATATTCTGCCTGTTGCTTGTTCTGCAACATTACTCGCTCTTCCTGCCGTATTTGCTCCTCAAGGCGTAACCGTTCTTCCTGCGCCTGTTGCAATTTATCCTGCTGATACTCTTCCTTAAATCTTTGCATTCCATTAAAAAGCTCGTGTTTACACTGGAAATCACGCATATCACGGATAATTTCAGGCGAATAAGCTATTTTGTCTTGTTTTTCCATCAGATGAACAACATGCTGGCTGTTTATCTGCTCTCGCCGGATATAGCGAAACTCCATGATAACACTGCGCTCTTGCGGTCTTCGCCATTCACTGGGCCGCATTTTTTTCTCCGGTACAAGATCTAAACCCTGTTTGACATAGCTGCGCATATCGATACGCTCAGGGCAATGAGCCAGCGCCAGATGCTGATTACAGATTTTTTCCCAACGCTCACGTAGGGCAATCAGCTGCTCTTTCCTTGTGCGGGGATCTAAGCCGGTGTTAGCTTTCTGGCTTCCGCCTTTTTCCGGGGCCTTACGGTTAAAACGCTTAAAGTACTGCGCCGGATCACGCTCGATACCATCATTTACCCGCTCTGAAAACATCAGGTGACAATGAGGCTGTTCGCCCCCGTCGACTGCCGTAGGCACATGAATGGCCCATTGATAGGCGTGCCGTTCGCCCAGCTCCTGCTTAACCCAGTCACGGATAAGCCCTTCCCGTTGTTCCGGACTTAACTCACGAGGTAAGGCAATTTCCATTTCCCGATAAGCTGTTCCGTTCTGGCGTTCAAAAGCATCCGCAGCCAGCCAGAACTGTTGCGGGTTGTCTTTCGCCCATGTTGGCATATTGCCGTTATCTGTAGACTCCAACCGCTCACCTTTTTCAAGCCGGTTTTCATATTTACCCTCACGGGCAATATAGGCAGCATGTTGTGCACCTTTTCCTTTACTACCTGTTTTCACGCTTAGCCGGGCTATCGCCATATCTGAATACCTCTCGGTGTTGAATTCGAAGCTGTGCTTCGACGCGCTGTTTCTTATGAAAATAAGAAACGTCTAAGCGCGCCTTACCAATAATCTTAAACTATAGTGAGCCTGTTTGCAGCCGAAATATTTTGTCATCAGGCGAACACATATTTAAGATTATTGGTAAGGAAAAAAGCTAACGAGCTGACATTGAACTATGAGGCAATAATAATGAACACGAATGACGAATGGCTAAGGTCACGTATCGGCTACATCATGGGACTAAAATCGCCCACGGAGCAGCAAAAGCTGCTGGTAAAGCTGGCAGGTATCGAAAACCGGACACGGGAAGAAGAACGCCGGCTAACCGTACTGAAACGGGCAGAAAAAGCCGCAGAACGGGCGATGAAAGCCAAAGGAGCCGCAGCAAAGGTTATTAATGCAGAACGGCTGGCAGCACGTAAGGCACGTAATCACGAGATGTTTAAAGTGGCGGGACTAGTCAGCCTTGCTGGTCTGGTTGACAAAAAAACAGGCCAACTCACACTGGATGCAGGAACGTTTGTCGGGGCACTGGCTAATTTAGCCAGTGCCCCTCCGGAAAAATTACAGGCGTTAAAAAGTCTTGGTGACAGACTGATCGCGGAAAATGAAAAGTAACGCTGCGGTTTCCTGCCGATGTTTCGGAGGGGAAACAAGGTTAATATGGCTTAACGTGCTTTAAATTCCGTTTTCTGAGACGCTTTAAACGGTTTTTCTTCCCACATAGCCCTTTCCACGATAAAAAAATCGGCTGTTATCCAAATTCGTCCCTATTCAGACAAAAAAAAACATAATCAATCGTATGCATACGATTGATTTTATTATTGAATATTTTTAATTATCCCGTTAATCTGATAACGCTATTGGCAAAATCCGATAGTCAGGGGGTCGCAGCCCTGGAGTGTTTCACTGGTATGAAATAAATATACCAGTGTGCCTGTTTTCGCCTTTTCTATGGCGGTTCAGGCAGGGGAGGCTTTGGCCTCGCTGGAAGAACACTCCCAGTACTGCGAACCCTGTTTGAACTGCCACCACTAAAAGGAGAAAACAAAAATGAATCTTTTCCGATGGTGTTCCTCTGTACCTGCCGTCGTCTTACCTCACAATGCCGAGGTTAAGCATGACTAAACTCTTCGTTTATCAAACTGAGACAGATGCTTACGCACTGGCGCGAGATTCCTGTGATCTCATCAAATGCGCCGAATATCTCTGCAACCAATCTGATATCGAGACTAATGTCAGGCATATCCATAGCTGCATTAATGTCATCGTCGAAAAATTGCGGAAATTAAGCGAAGAACTGGATATTGGCAAGGTAAAAGAAATCATAGAACCAAATAAATCAGATTCCGATTTATCCAAATAAGTAATCTAAAAATGTTATCGGTTTAAACTGATAACCAAGGGGTCGCAGCCTTGTAGAGTGTTCCACTGGCAGGATTTTCTGCCAGTGCGCTTGTCTATGTTTTTGCTGTAACAATTCAGACAGAATTAAGCACTCCTGTACTGCGTCTCTGACTTTTTTCATCTAAAAGCAAAAGAGGAAAGTAGAAAATGAGCGCACCAAAAAAAGACTGGCATCCGGCTGATGTCATTGCCGCATTACGCAAACAGGGAACGACCTTATCAGCAATCTCCCGTCAGGCCGGATTAAGTTCATCCACATTAGCGAATACGCTGGTTCGGCCTTGGCCAAAAGGGGAATGGATCATTGCTAACCGTCTTGAACTTCATCCTTCCGAAATTTGGCCCAGTCGTTATTTCGATAACATGGGCAGCCTGATAGAACGCAAACCTCGAAATAATCCATGATAGCGAGTATTAATCCCCTCTTTGGAGGAGGTCACCTTCAGCACTTATCCAGCTAAAGAGATATCACAATTTGCTGGCTTCACTGGGTGAACAATTGCCTGAAATCAGTTAGAGCAAGAGTTACGAGCCAGTTTTCACTGGCGTCACTTGGTAAAATCCAAGTGACGCCACGAATGTGGATTTGGGGATTAGCCTAACAAAATTTTAGGTAGTTTCGGCTCACAACCACAGATAAGTTATTTCTCGCGCCTTAATTTAATCAATTAAATTTTATGGCGTATAATCGGCACAGGTAAATCTACTGGCACAACCAACAGAAAAACGCTTCTATATTCCCACGAACTCTCGGAAATTTGGAGTATGACCATGAGCAACACAACTCACTATGAAAACGCCAACTTCCTGCGTGAACTGGCAGAAAATCTGCCCCAGATCATGCCCAGCACCAACGCAGTCCGAAACGCGGAACTTTTGCAACGGTTAGCTAACGAGGAATTGGCACAGGGCGAGTACGAAGAACGGGTAAAAGCCAAAGTTGTGATCGCCCGCGCCGACAGTCGTCCAGGAATAACCACCGAACAGCTTCGCCAGCAGTTGCAGAACCGCTACCTAGAGTTGCGCGATGTTGTATAACGTTGAATGGAAACAAGGAGCCATCGAAGACGTTATGGCGCTTTTTGATTATATTGCTGAAAATTCGTCACTCTGGGATGCCAAAGACGTTACAGAACGCATACTAAAATCCACTGACAAACTGACAGAATTTCCCCGCCTGTACGAGGAGGATTTACGCTATGGCGAGGGAGTACGTCGTATAAGTCTTGTAGGGCAGCATGTGCTTTACGAGGTGGACGATCAAGCGAAGCAGATCAGAGTACTGGCGGTTGTTGGTCAACGGCAAAATCCTCACTCGATACGCTAATTCCCCATCACCTCATTTGTGGTCTGTGGTCATTTTCAAGAAAAGGAATTTCGAGCACTTTAAGTCCATTTCATCAGACATCGTTGTCAGAGCCGTCTGTACGTTCCTCAGAGCGATTGTGAGCACTTTTTTTGTGCCTGATGATTAACCCTGTCTCTGCATTTAAAAAATGGCTCAGCGTGGCTTATATGGGTTTTTATGCCTGTAAGGGCATGGAAGGCTGCTCTTCGGATTAATTGGGATCATCTTGGATCAAACAGCCGAAACAAAGAGGGACTAAATGTGAGCATTCAACTCCTCAGCCCTGCTAGGCCATGAGCGAAGCGAACCAAATAGGCACGGAACAGAAAGGTTCTCAGTAGCATAGAGTCGTAGACAGCTGGATTTAACCGTGTAGTGCCCGTGAGGGCCGCTGAGAGGAGCCGCAAAGCGGCGACATCTTTTTTTGTGATCAACCTGATAAGATTTTCTGACTTATCCACAGGGTGCGCTCTTTTTAACTTGTTTTTCTTGTTTTTATTCTTGTTTTCGGTCGTTTTTTTATTAATTAAATCAAACAATTACATGCTAATAGGCAATGCTTTTGACGGTAATAGGCAATGCTTTTGACGGTAATAGGCAATGCTTTTGAAGGTAATAGGCAATGCT
>NZ_JBFPEZ010000017.1:0-31950 GCF_040838225.1 Xenorhabdus sp. SGI246 | reverse complement strand
TAATTAAGGGACACAACCTAGGATTTTTTCAACCTGATGACTCATTAGCTTAGGATTACCCATGCCAGAATACACGTATTTTTTTGCTTCGATTGATAGCCAATAAAATAAAAACTTGTAGTTCAATTTATTATCGTCGTTTAACTTTATCAATCCGCAAACGTTGGTTATTGAGAACTTACCAGTTCGATAAAAAACTGTTCCCGCATTCGCACCATCGGTTGTCCAACTAACATAATTCCCCTCAAAGTCATATGTGCTGATTTTCCCAATCTCCCCATTTTTTGCTGTTTGGGAACTATATACGGGATAATTTCCAATATTATCAAATAGATATTCTTTTGACATCACTCTGCCACGTCTTAATGTTGCCAGCTCTCCTAAGGTCATCCATTCCACCTCAACGCCATCAAGCAATTTTTCCATAAAGCTCATATTGCTCATGCTTCACTCTCCGTACCTTCAATCTCAGCAATAATGGCATCAATATCCGTCCGTAACTGATCGATTTTTTTAACCGTGGTCTTTAATTCGGCATTGAGTTTTGTAATATCAATTACTTCGCGGTTATCTTTAACTTCGACATAACTACTCACCGACAGGTTGTAATCGTTAGCAACGATGGCTTCAAAACTGACCGATTTTGCAAAATGTTCAACATCATCTTTGCTGTCGAAGACCTGTATGATCTGTTCGATATGATTGTCGGTAAGTATGTTGTTATTGGTTTCTTTTTTAAACAGAGAGCTTGCATCAATAAACTGAGTAGTGGTGTCTGTTTTGTGTTTAGACATCACAAGAATGTTGACAGCAATGGTCGTGCCAAAAAATAGGTTAGGCGCTAATGAGATTACGGTTTCAACATAGTTGTTATCTACCAGATATTGGCGGATCTTTTGCTCAGCGCCACCACGGTAAAAAATACCGGGGAAGCAAACAATCGCTGCACGGCCTTTACTGGATAAGTAACTCAATGCGTGCAGTACAAAGGCAAAATCGGCTTTGGATTTCGGCGCTAATACGCCAGCAGGAGCAAAGCGGTCATCATTGATCAGTGTTGGGTCATCACTGCCAATCCATTTCACCGAATACGGTGGATTAGAAACGATAGCATCGAAGGGCTTGTCATCACCGAAATACGGATCTAGCAGGGTATTACCTAGTGCGATATTGAACTTGTCGTAGTTAATATTGTGTAAAAACATATTCATACGCGCAAGGTTATAGGTGGTATGATTAATCTCCTGACCAAAGAAACCATCTTCAATAATATGGTCATCGAAGTGTTTTTTGGCTTGTAATAGCAATGAGCCAGAACCTGCGGCGGGATCATAGATTTTATTAACGCTGGTCTGCCCGTGCATGGCAAGCTGAGCTATTAGCCTAGAAACGTGTTGTGGTGTAAAAAATTCACCACCTGATTTACCTGCATTAGCAGCATAGTTAGAGATTAAAAACTCGTAAGCATCACCAAACAGATCAATCTTGTTATTTTCAAACTGACCAAATTGAAGTCCTGCTACACCTTTTAATACGGCGGCTAAGCGGGTATTTTTATCTTTAACAGTATTACCTAAACGATTACTAGTGGTATCAAAATCAGCAAAAAGGCCTTTGATCTCAGCTTCAGATGGGTAACCGCTAGCTGAGCTTTCAATAGCGACAAAAATACTATTTAAATCTTTGTTTAAATTTTCATTTTTATTGGCATTTTTGGCAATATTGGCAAACAGCTGGCTTGGATAAATAAAATAGCCTTTGGTTTTAATGGCATCATCTTTAATCTCGTCAGTGATAATATCATCTGAAAGATCAGCATAATTGATACTCTCATCACCGCCTTCAATGTAGTTTGCAAAATTTTCACTTATAAAACGATAAAACAGCGTACCCAGTACATACTGTTTGAAATCCCAGCCATCCACCGAGCCTCTTACATCGTTAGCAATTTGCCAGATTTGACGCTGTAACTCGGCGCGTTGTTGGGTACTTGTCATTATAAAACTCCACTATTAATACGTTTTTGAAAGGCCATCGGCCTATAAGCAGTCCGCTATTATAACGAGTAAAGACGCTCTAATCATTTTGAATCGCTACAAGTTTAGTAGACGTCTCTAGGCCATTCTGAACTTCTTCCAATCTGATAGACAATTCAGCCTATATTTTGCTCATGGCAACTTGATGTGGCAGACTAATTTTGGTTTGCTTAAAGTGAGAAACTGACGCGCTATGCTTGTCTTCTCCGAGTTACCGGGCTAATAAATTAACCCAGTAACTCAGAGAGCTGAAAGATCACCTGCCAGAGAAAACATTTTACCTACCCCCCTCCCTATTAAAAAATTATGGATAAAACTGTTCACCCTGTTCACCTTTGAATAATTTTATTTAAATTCATATTGTTAAAGGGTGATGAGTTGAAATTAAACTCTTCACTACTCTTCACCCAACCGTTCACCTTCAACCAGAAAAAAGGTGAACAGTGATGAATAGTTGTGAACAGTTTTAAAATAACTATTCACCCTGTAATACATTGATATATCTTATTTAAATTGTAGGGTGAACAGTGGTGAACACTTTTTTATATTTCTTTGAAAAATGCCTGTTATCAGAAAAAATTTATTCTTCTGGCTGGCTATTCCTTGTCAGTTTAGGCATCCATTCGATAGCGGTATCAAGATTCAGGCTCAGATTGCTACGAATGCCCTGTTTACTTTTCTTGCGTAAATATTGCTGGCTGTATTCTGCCAACGCGCCCGGCATATCCATGCCAAAACGAGTCACGGAAACAGGTTTATTCAGGTTATTGCCTTTCATATAAGCAAGGTAGGCGTGATAAAGGTACTTACGAGGGTTGAACGGCATAATTTCCGCATTGCCGATAAACAAGCCGTCAGCTTCATGGGAAGCAATAAGATAACCGCAAAAATCGACCAGTGGATCTGTACCGCGTTTGATATCCAGCGCCTCCGCAGATTTCTGTTGCTCTGCCAGTAAACGCCTCGCTGATTGTGGATCAGCAAATTGATGCAGCAAATGCCGGATAATCACGGGCAATTCTGCTGCGATTTTATCCCGTAGGAGCGGATCACGTTCATTTTCCGGTACGACTTCGGAAAAATTGAAAATCACCCGACGCCGCGATACTCCGCCACTGCGATCACTGAAACTCATAGCATTATTATTTACTGCCAGCACTACCGCAGAAATACGGGTTGAATAGGGCTGTTTATGCTTCGGATCAATAGCAACTTCATCGCCTCCAGTAATTGCCTTGATGCCGGAACCATCGCCCACATAACGGGTTTGGTCTGGCAGGATAATCAGCGAATAGCCGACAATCAACGCCCGTTCCCGTGGGTTTTCCAGTGCTGCCATACTTCCCCGCGCTGGCTGGCTCTCATCTGACATAGTGTCAATTTTGCAGGCTCGGCATCATTATTAAACTGAATGGCTGCTTTTTTCTTGATTGATGTCGGTTGATAAAGCCCCTGAGTAAAGGCTCGTTGTGCTATTTCCACACCGTGTTGCTGGCGATAATCGTCCCAATCAGCTTTATACTCTGTAGGCGGTACGTTACCCATCCGCTGATCGCTATGGCGGTTTTCTCTACTGCAACCTTGCCGATATTCTTTTTCAGCCTGCCGCTTTTGTCTCGTTCTTCCGGTTCGTGCCAATCGTTATCGGCGGCAATTATGATTCTGGAATTTGGATACTGCGCTCTAACCTGCTCGGCAACAATCAATAGATTACTTTCATCAATCGCTGCCAGTACCACGCCTTTATGTAATTGACTGACTGTTAAATCTGTAGCGTAACCCTCGGTAATAATGAAAGTGCTAGGCGTTCCGGTAATTTCAGATACCGGGATAAAACTGCCTTTTTTCTGCGAACCGGAAACAAGACGTTTTTCGCCGTCCGGCTTGATGGTCTGTGCGCCGGTGATTGTGCCGCCCAGCTTTTGAGTAACCAGTAATAATGAACCGTCTTTTAACAATCTCTGATTGGAGCATTGTAGCCCCTTTTTCACCAGATATTGAGATTCACCCGTAACAACAGTGGCAACCAGTGCCGTGATGTGTTCTGCGATCGGTTTAGGGATATGAGTCGTCATTTTGGCTGGCTTGGGTTCTGGCAAAGGCAATGCCAGCACACCTGCAACAATTTTTGCAGCCTCAAAAACCGAAATTCCTTTGGTTTTTGCCACTAAATCCAGCCCATCACCATAGTTCGGAGCATCACATTGACGGCAGTGCCAATTGCTGTGATGGTGATCGTCGATAAAGTGGAAACGATCAGTACCGCCGCAGACAGGGCAAGCGCCATGTTTTCCCTTTGCCGGAACATCAACGCCACAGGCAGACAACAGGTTTTCCCAGTGATACTGGGCGGATTTTTTCACAGTTTGGATGAGTTCGAGCGGTTTTTGTTCGTCTGTTTTATCTGAAGATGTAAATTTAGGGTGAGTTTGGTTAGACTGTGCATCAGCCATCATCGTTACCTCGTATAACGGTTTGGTCAGACGCCTCAGATGTGTTACAGCACTCTGGGGCGTTGCTTTTTATGTTACTTTTCTTAAAAAATCTCTATCTTTATGCCCTCTTGCCAAATTTTCCGATCAGGACATTTTCGCCTCGTTCCAGCATCTCCATATAATCCGCATACCATTGCAGCATTTCCCGACGACCATCCAGATATTGAGCGTGGTTGTAAGTGCCTCGAATACTGTTTTTATCGACGTGAGCAAGCTGTTTTTCAACCCATGCAGTGTTGAAGTCTTGATCATGTAGGATGGTGCTCATGGTGTGGCGGAAGCCGTGGCCTGTTGCCCGCCCTGAATATCCCATACGGCGGATCATGGATTGATTGCCATATCAGATATATGTTTTCTGTAGTCTGTACGGCTTGGAAATACATATTGATAACTGCCACTGATAGGCTGCATCTGCTTCAATAAATCGATAACTTGATCTGATAATGGCACTACATGAGTACGGCGCATTTTCATTTTTTCGGCTGGGATTGTCCAAACAGCCTTATCTAAATCAATTTCTGACCATTCAGCTTTGCGGAGTTCTCCCGGACGAACGCCAGTTAATTTCAGCATTCGCAATGCCGTTCTGACTATCTGGCTACCCATATATTTATCAATAGAGCGCAGAAATTCAGGTAATTCATCTACTGAAAGGTGGGCGTAGTGTTCGCGTTGGTGAGGGATAAAAGCACTCGCTAAATCGGGGGCTGGGTTATATTCAGCTCGTCCGGTGATAATTGCGTATTCCCAAATTTCGCCACAACGTTGACGGACTTTTTTTAACTTTTCAGTCGCCCCCGCGCTTTTCCATTCTCGAAAGAACATCCAGTAATTCCAGGGGCTTTATATCTGCTATTGGTCTATTGCCAATATAAGGAAATACGTCATTTTCAAAAGCACTCATCATGTCAGCGCGATTCCCTGCCGACCATCTATCTTTGCGTTTTTCGTACCATTCAAGAGTAATTTTTTCAAAAGTAGGTTCTATCAATAACCAAAGCCCATTTCCATCAGATAACGTAATAAACCTATGCTTTTGGCTTGGCTCTCTTAATTGCCACGTCTGTTAGCTTCATCATTTCACCCGTGTGTATAGGAAGATGTGTATAGGAAAAACTATACACAATTTCATGTCGCTTTCAGGAGATGTTAGGAGACATTAGGAGACTTGAATTTATTGTTATTTATTGATTTTATTTAGAAAAGTAGACTTTAAGAGATGCCGCTTGAAGGAGGAGGGAGCAATACATAATACTTAACATAATGATATTAAATAATTAATTAAATTCTATTTTTAGTTCTATACAAATTTCTATACAACTTACATTATACTAAGGCATCTCACCAGCTTAATTGTATAGCTGATGTGTTTTTAGTCCGTGATCTGGTATCTCCACACTCAATAAAACGAGGTCAGTACGTTTTACGCACCAACCTTGTGAGAGGTTGCGACGAATTTCGTCGGAACCTATGAAGCGATTGAGAAAACAGCCAACTTATAGCCCTGCCAGTAAGAAGCCTTTCCCGTAACGGTGATCACCTGCCCCTTCCGCAATAACATCACTGACAGCGCCACCTCATCAAAACCAACGACACATAACGGGTAATCACCGCTCTTATCACTCTGTACCTGCATGGTGGCCGACTATCAATTGTTCGTTCTTCTTCTGTCTTCGTGGCATTTGCCATCACCTATAGATGATCTGGTTTTTCAATCATCATAAAAATCAATACATTAAATACAAGTTATTCACTGCGAACGTATTACGTATTCAGTCATGAATTACATTAGGAAATTCCCGATTGGATTATCTTTTGACCTAAGCCCGAATTCGGGCTTTGCTTGCTGATAGATTTGCCGTCAGTCACTGAGTTACATTAAGTAACCCTGTAAGTGTAAGGTCATCAACTGCAAAAAATTTTTCAGTTGCTGACCTCACATAAGCAAAAGGTATAGAGGAAATCACCATACCTAAGGTGAGAAATCTCACCTTTAGATGGTCCTAATTTGGACTTTAATGATTTTAAAAAGCTTTTTCTGAACGGCTCAGACTCAAGCCCTCCTGTGTAGCTATTTTCACTATAAAGATTGAGTAAGTTGATTCAAAAATCACGCCCTAACGAAAAAAACGAAAAATAACTGTACATATCTGTACCATCGGTCATTGATTCAGTGACCAATGGCTCTGTTGTGATTTCCACAATGCAGCTTAAAGATGATCTCTTTTTTAAATCATAATAAAATTCAAGTGGTTAAAATTATTTTCGACGATAGGGGTTATGTCTATGAATTCCTACTCGACCGCCGCCACACTGAAATTCTTATCACTACCGACGAAATTCGTCGCCAGTCACAGCGTACATTTTTGTGCCAAGAACACTAAGCTCATTTTCATAATTTCTTTTCTCTTTATATATAAGTTAAGCAAATGGTGTTGTCTCAGTTGCCTCGGTTGTCTCAATCTACTTAAGGTATTGTTTTATAATGATTAATATCTAAAAATTGAGACAACTTACCCTATTTTATGTTGTCTCAATTTTATCTTTTGTATCGCGAATAACTCGTATAATATTGATAAATAAATATTTAATCTTGGATTTGATGTTGTCTCAATGAATAACCTTAGAACACCTATCTACCCGAACGCTTCTGGGGCAAATACCATTCAATCCAACAAAAGCAATGCGTTAATTTAAAAATACAACCCAATAAAACCACAATGGATGCGTGATTTTATCGACAACGTATTTATCGACGGAACTAAATTCTTTACCGCCGAACCAGCATCATCAACTGCACACTGAGAGACGAGAAAATGATTAAGAAAAACGAATTAACCACCAGCAACCAAACGGCAATGATGAGCAGTCGTGAGATCGCAGAACTGATAGGCAAGAATCACGCAGATGTGTGCCGTGATATTCGCACCATGTTATCTGCCTTATATGGAGGCGAAGACAAGGACTATATCCGTAAAGCAAATCTTCTTTACCTTACAAATCAAGGTGTTAATTGCATTCAATACGATAAATTAAATCCTAACGCATGGGAGTATCACCTTAACCGCCGACACACTGAGGTTCTAATTTCCGGTTATGACGTTGTACGCCGAGCAGCAATTATCGATCGTTGGTTTGATTTGGAGTCCGGCAAGGCTATTCCAGTCGTTCATCAACAACCTGCTGGCTTACCACAGCTATCGAAACTCGAAATCCTCCAGATGGCTATTGAGTCCGAGCAAGGCCGACTGGAAGAAAAAGCCAGAGCCGACAAAGCAGAACGCACCAAATCACAGATTAGCCGCAGGCGCGAGGCTCAAGCGCTCGGCAAACTCGGTGCTGTTACTCGCAAATGTCGAGAACTGGAAGAACGTCTGGGTGAAAGCACAAAGCATTCAACCATTACGAGCGTGCAAAAAGCCACAGAGAAAGAATACAAATACGCCCCACTCCGCAAATGGTGCCGTGAGAACAACATAGAAGCTACAGATGTTCCTGACCCCAGATACGGAAGCGTTAAGTCATGGCCTGCCGAAGCATGGCTGGTTGGTTAGCCACTATCAGTCCTAACAAAGTTAAAGCGTCGATCAGGGATAAAGTGATCCGGTATCAGGAAGAGTGCGATGACGTTCTCTATGAATACTGGACAAAGGGCGAAGTTAAGGCGAAAAGGAAGACAGTATACGAACACCTCGATCTGTCAATTGAGGTTGATAATATCAATGCAGCTGGTAGAAATATGGACAGGTTGATAGACGTTTGGAGCAGACTTAACCCGCATTTATCTGTTCTGAATCCAGATATAGCTTATGCGTTTAATGGTGCAATCGGTAATGTAGGAGGGCCTTTATTCTCTCTTAAGATGGCAATTGAAAGAAAATCCAAGATATTACTGAACCAACACCTGGTCACAGATGGTCAATTTCGGTGATTTTATAATCAACGGGTGCTAAGATTGGAATAAGATAATCATTAACTCAGAACGCGGAGGGATTACAGCATGGGCGTAGTTATAACAAGAATTGAGGCTTTTGTTGTCAATGTTATCCATGATGACATGTGGATTGCTGAGTGTGATGAGCTTGGATTGGTTACAGAAGCCAAAAATTATGATGAGTTGATAGAGAAAGTTTGGGAAATAGCACCTGAGCTTTATGAGATTAACGGTCTGGGCGACCAGTCTGAGGTCATTCGCCTTAAGTTTGTCCAAGAGCAATCATCTGATTCAAGGGTGGTACTCTAATGGGATCGGGGTTATATCCACAACTCAAAGATATTTTACTGGTACATGGCTGTTACTTTGTCAGGCAAGGCAAAGGTAGTCATGAAATATGGCGTAGCGATATAACCAACAAAGCATTCAGCGTGCCATACACTATAGTTTCCAGACATACCGCCAATGCAATTCTACGACAGGCGGGTATTAAAGAGAAAATTTGATAATTGTCACTCTACCCAAGAATAAGCCCCATAACGGGGCTTTTTTTGACCTACGGAATATGACCCCGGTAGTTAATCCTGAGCTAAGCGGAAATTCCCACTTAGGTTATATTTTGACCTAATCCCGAATTCGGGCTTTGCTGTCATTATCCAGCCCTTGCGTCCAATTAACCTATTGAAAATACGTAGATTTATTGCTTCTGTCCAGTATATAAATCAACTATAGGGATTTCCGTTACAGTTGGGTAACCTTTTGATTCTTCCGCTGACCGTCAAATTGACGACCCGAAGCTGACTTATTTTTCCAATTCCCAAAGTGAGGATGAATGGAAGAATCAGTGAGTTGCTTGGGTATGAGAAATTTTTCGTATACCCATCAACTAAAATTTCAGCCATAACCGAGGTCATTACAAAAGTGACCTCGAAAGAATCAATGAGTTGCTGTAAGTGTGACTGAGCAAAATTTTTCGCTGAGTGATCGTTGGTCATTGATTCAGTGACCATTGAGCAAGCCAAAGTGATGGCCTCGGATAAATCAATAGGTTACGCTAAACGGGATTTGAGAGCCCTTTTAACCCATTGATATTAGACAATTCCCTCTCAGAACCGGAATTCCTGCATCATGCGGGAATTCAATAAAATCAATTATTTACGTGGAAATATTTTTAATTAATTGATTTTACATGATTTTATTAAATCACAGATTAAGCTATTTCTGATCAAATTATTAGTGGAGGTGATGTAGTGTGTGATGGGCTACTTTATGTTTCTATGATGCTTTCGATCAACACGTAATTCACAAGGAAATCAAATGGATAACCAAGATAAACACCTTCCCGGTCAACAGATAGAAATGGACATCTTCCCAGTAAAGGAAGTTGAAATTGAAGGCGTGCAAATGGGAGTTCTAAACAATGGAATTCCTTATCTTACAACGACAGGATTATCTGGGTTAAAGCCAGAGAGGGGGCTATACCTGCGGTTAATACAGCCCAGCTATTAACTCAAGTCAAAAAACCAGAATTACCAAATAAGTAATAACCATTTTAAAGCCCTCTTCACGAGGGCTTTTATTTATCACCCACCCTCACTTCGGCGGTTCGGGCCATGCGATATCGGGGGCAGTGGAACAGTCTACCCGGTTGAGCAGGACGCGGTATTTTTTCCAGACGACAAGAGCCGTTTTCTCTTCGTCGGTCGCCATGTCAAGGTCAACGGCGTCCTGCCAGATATCAATTTTTTCTCTTGCCAGACGCAATAAACGCCTTTTTTCGGCTTCCGCTTCTTGCTGTAACTCTTTCGGTGTGGGCGGCGGGATGTCCCCCCATGCGGGTAAACCATCAGAACCCGCTATCCGCACTTTTCCCTGTGGAGGGATATTCCCCGCATATTCAATGAAAACAGCCTCACCCACTTCAATACCATCATCAGGCCATTCTCCCGAATCAAGATAATTTTCTTTTAAGACCACTGGGTAAAACGCGTTCTTTTTAGCACTGTAAAAATACATAATTAATATCCTATTGCAATCCAGTAATACGGCAGATGCCAGGCCTTGTTTGCATAAGCATTCGTCAAAATAAATGATGCGGCGTCTTTGGCTTTGACGTATCCCGAGGCCAACCCACCACTATCGTAATCATTGTCCGCCTGAACAACGACAGAATAATCCGTAGAGGAAAATGAAACGGGAAACTTAATCACCTCTCTTTTCGAAGCACTAATAACAGAAGTGTGTCCCCATTGGTAAATGATGCCGGTATCCCCGCATTTCCACCAACCATTAGCGGCTCTTCGAGCCGTATTCTTCAAGCCATAACTTCCTGCGGGTTGAGCACCCACATCCACCGCACTCAAAGTCACGTCGCCTGTTAGCGATTTCCCGTTAATTGTCCTGTACTCCGGCACTGACCGTTCAGCCCGTCGCACCGCGTCCTCTAGACCAAGATTTTTCACAAACGCCGATTTGTTTTGAATATCTGCTCCATTGGCAGATTTAGCCATCGCATTTTGTGCCTGTTTGACCGTATCCTGCAATCCCAGATTATTGATAAACTCGCCCTTATCCGGGATATCCGCCCCGTTCTGCGCTTTGTCGAGGCGGCGGTTGGCGTTTTGATTTGCGGTGTCGGCCAAGTCATAGGCCGCCTTTACCGCTTTCGGGGTTGCCTGATTACTCACCTCTTGCCCAAGCTGAGCGATTTTTTCACTCATCGCCTGAATGGATTGCAGGGACACAATGCGTCCGTTCGGCAGTGTGATGTCAACCACCCCGCTCTCACTCGACCACTTATCCATGTTCTGGAGGAAATTGATGATGTTGCTGTTAATCGCCACCATATGCCGGACGCCATCGGAAATGGAATCAGGAACGGTCGTCTGAATCTGGTAGGTAGTGTTATTCAGCGTCACCGTGGCTTTATCCGCCAGCACCAGTTCCGTATCGGAGTTCACCGCCTGTATCATATGCAACAAGTTACTGCTGCCGGACTGGATGATGATCACCTGCCCCGGGGCAATGCCGTTGATATTGTCTTTAAACTGCGTGCCCGTACCGCGGACAATAGCCGAGCCGGACACAATAGAAATTGTGCCTTGTGCATAAATCATGGTTTGATTCCTGAAAAAAGAGAGGGTTAACCTTCTATCATGGTTAAATCAACAATAAAGCCTTCCATCAGCGGCGGTGGGCCGCTCCAGGTGCCGGGATCTACACCTGTACTTCGGTCACCCACAAATTCATAGTCGTAGGCAATTTCAATACGTCCATCACTGTATTTTACCCTGAAGGTTTCCAGCCAAACGTTGTATTCCCATTCTTCATCATAAAACGGCGGATTGTTTTCACCGGGAATATAAACAATATTTTTATAATAATTTCTGGACTGCCATTTTATGGGCATGAAGCCATAATGCCGTCCCGGTTCACCCACATGAACAAAAGGCCTGTTTTTATTATTGGGGACATCGACATAAAAATATTTTACAAATGACAGTAATTTCATGGAGGAAGAAAACATCAGTTCGCCTTTCTCGCTATACACCTCCAGCCCGCTGTTGCCCGAAATTGCCAGTTCCGATATCGGGGCAAAAAAATATTTACCTCCGGCCCCATAAACCAGCGCGCAGTTATAGTATTTTTCATCCCAGCCGGCATTACTTTCATTCTCCTGCGCTTTTTTTAAGAAACCCAGTGACGGGGTTTTATCGGATAATTGCACCAGACCGTTGTCGGTATAAAACTCTAATCCCATCATATTAAATCGCCCAAATGGTAACCCGGTTTTGCATTTCAGCCCATCCCCCGGTTTGTCCGCCACCTCTGCCCATATGCTCCCATCGCCAGATGTCATAATCCACGTAATAACTGAACGTGCTGCCGGATACACTGAATTTTGTGAACTCATTACTGATAGCAGAAGCAAGGGTATGACCCCTGCTTCTCATGCGTAAAAAGAAACGGGCCGTCACATTACCCCCTTCACTCAATCCCGGCAAAAACAAGTGCCCCGATTTTTGAAGCGGGATAACGTGAGTCCCTAAAAAACGCGGGATAATATTATTCGTGCTGATAATCACCCGGCCTTTTTCATCGTAAATCTCCAATCCCATCCCCATCACCAAAACCCCATTCTGATACGTAATTTCCCATTATTATCAAAGAGCTGCTTGAGATTATTGGTTTCGACCCAATAACCGGAACTCCCGCGTCCGTAACGCACCTCTTCGCCTGTTTTCATATCCAGTCTGAACCCGGTTTTATTATGAGGGTCGAAATTCACGGATTTAATTTCATCCCCCACAACCAGTTTCTGGATCATCGCTTTATCGATTAACGCTTCCCTGAGAAACACCTGCCCGTCTTTAATCATAAAGACCGATTCCAGCTTGTCATTGCCAGTATTCATCACCATAAACTGGTTGGCACTGACCGCGAAGTGAGTTTCCACCTTGCCGTTCTTCACCTCTGCCCCAATCACCATCCCCGCTTTATAAAAATGGCCGTTATAATTCACCCCGGCCCCGATATCCTTAATGGCATATCCATTGCCGTCGATATCGAAAACTGCCGTCGCTTTCTCGCGGATAATGGCGGACTGATCTTTAAACTGCGCCTGCGTGCGTTGCTCACTTTCCGCCAGGGCTTTGTCCATTTTCGCAATGGCTTTCTGGCTTTCCTGAATACTGGCCTTGACCTCGGTTCTCACTTCATCTTTAACCACCACAAGGTCCGCCTTCACTTCCTTAAAGGATTCGGCCCATGATGCCTTCTCATCAGCGAATACCCGGTCAAGCCGCCTGATTTCAGCTTTGTTCTCCCCATCCTTCACGATTAAGTTACGGGCATTCTCAGAAATGGCCACACTGTTAATTAATTCTGCTTCGGCCTGATAATTCAGTTGCTCTTGTAACTGCTTGCCGGCTTCGGCAGTAAGGAACTGGTCACCCATCGCCTGGGTTATCCAGTTTGTATCGGTAGAGGACGCCCCCCGGATAAAGTTTGTCCACGGGGATTGATTGCCGGATTTATCCACCAGCCGGGCCCGAAAGTAGAAAGCCACCCCCGCCGCCAGTCCCTGCATCGTGTGTGTTTTTTGCGGGTAGGGAATATCCGCCAGTAACATCACCCCTTCGCCATCGTTGGTCGGACTGTATTGAATCTCTGTTTTCAGCGTATCGTCAGTTTGCAGCGCAAAACCCCAGTCTAACTGGATACCAAAGACAATCGGGGTCGCTCTGAATGCCAGTGGCACAGGCGGGTTACCCTCTTTCCCTTTCAGATGCGTTTCGGGTGCGTTCGCCCAAATACTGGAAATTTCCGCCGCATTAATCGCCCTGACTCGCGCCTGATAACGGCCTGCGTAGATGTTCGGCACTTCAAAACCTTGTGTCGACGTGCGCGGCGCTGATATCCAGTTGCCATTATCCCGCCGCCATTCCGCTTCATAGGCAATCGCACTCTCCGCAGCATCCCAGGTGACACGCAGTGTGGTGACAGCAATACCCTGATTGACGACCGAGTAACTGTTAATCGAGACATTTTTCGGGGGTGGCTGCACGCCGGGCGGAATGACCGAAATGGGGCGTTCGTCTATGCGGGTGCCGGTATCGATGTGATCGTACTTGTCCGGGTTATGCTCTACGGCGGTAATTTCAAAGGAAACACCATCCTCCCCTTCTTTAATACCCGTAACCCGGAATAACTGAACCGCCAAATCGGTCGCATCAATGGCCCAGACGCATTCAGTGACCGGCATTTCGGAGTAACCGGTACTGACCGTCACCACTTCGCCATTAACCGCCTGAATGGTACGCCCTTCCGCCTTACCGGAGGGCAGATTGAGAATAAGCCGCTCACCCACTTTAGCCGATGAAGCCCGGTCTAACGTGATATTGCGCCCCTCAGCAGCACTGATACGCCCACCGAGGACACGCCCGGACAGCATTTCATCCGCCACGCCAATGATGTAACCCGGTAAGGGAATTTTGCCATCCAGTCCCACGGTAAAGGTCACCATCCGGTCATATTCGTTAGTGTGTAATACCCATTTACCGCGCCGGATAGCTTCACTCTGACGGATACAACCAATGGCCGTCACATCCGCCTGTCTGACCCCAAAGCGGCGTATCAACCGGTTTTCGAAAACCGGTTCGACGGCGTCCTGATACCCGTTCTGCGGATCGGACCAGCTCACCATCGCTGTAGAATAATGGGTTTTCTCACTGGCACTGGCGTAAGTAAATTTACCGTCCTTCACATTGGCACGGGTATAGAGGTAATCCATATCCCGTGGCATATCCGCCAGTACATTCATATTATTGTTGGCCCAGAATGTCATACCCCGGAAAATGCCGGCAATATCCCGTAAAACAGTCCAGGCATCTTCCTGAGACTGAATATAGACGTTACAGGTAAACCGGGGTTCGGTGCCGCCTTTGCCATCCGGTACGGGATGGTCGCAATACCGGGCGATACGGTACAGGTCCCATTTTGCCAGACGCAAATTTTCCGCTTTAACCCGTGTGCCGATACTGAACCGGTCATTCATCATCAAATCATACAGCACCCACGCGGGGTTATCTGTCCAGGCCCATTTGAACTCACCTTGCCACACCCCGGAATAAGTGCGGCCGTCCGGGTCGTAGTTGTCCGGCACCCGGATCACACGCATTTTCGGTTCACAGGAAATCTGCGGGATATTGCGAAACTGTTTGGCGTCGAACTGGACGAATAACAGGGCGGTTTCGGGGTAACTCAATTTGGCATCAATAATTTCTGTGATGGCTTCCACCGTCATTGCGTCAGCAATCCGGTTACTGTTCTGTTTCGGGGTCAGACGGCGTACCCGTACCTGCCAGCCGGAATGTGCCTGGGGTAAATCCACACGGTGAGATCGTTCATATTTGGTGGTTGTCTTGCCCTCTACCGCTGTGTTCAGGATCTCCCGGTATGCCCCGCCATCCGTTGCCACTTCAATCACATAATTGATGCGATACCCGACTGTATCCCCGTTTTCTTGTTGTGTTTGCAACTGAGGCCACGATAAACGAATACGGACTGCCGATAACTGCGTATTGGTGACCGATCTGACCCATGACTCCACTAACTCCGCCCTCACGGTCAGGTCATTTTCTACGGCGGGCATACCGGGAATATAATCCTGATACGGTGTTCCGGGGCGAAATTCCCACTTCACGCCTTCGAAGTTGGCCTGACCATTCGGGCCAATAATCGGCGTATTGTCCAGAAAGATATTGGTGCCATCCAGCCCGCCTGCAAATTCCCCTTCACCCAGAGCCAGGATAATTTTTGCATAGGACGTGGATTGTAAAGAATCCGGGGATTCAACCGGCGTGCGTGGACTGCGACCGCCGCCTTTACTGCCCTGAATCAGATGATTACCCATAATTCACCTACAAAAAAGCCGCAGGCGCGGCAAGACTCAATAAAAAGGAATGGCGTTATTGCTGATCTTCAGCGTAGATACCTGCTGAGATAATGGCCCCACCGATGCGGCGACGGCCATATCCCACGGGAACGGGATTGCCCTGTGCAATGGAGTTCACCGGGCCACCAAAGGCATAAGAGGGCTTGTTGTCGGGATCTTCCCGTCGTGCCAGTCCGCCCGGCATCGGCGAAAGCATCTGCACCACGCCCCCCAACATCATAGACACACCGGACATCACTAAGGGCACTCCCCACGGGGTGGCCCACATAAACGCGCCCGCGACGACCATCACTGCACCGAGAATGGTCTGAAAAATCCCGGCCTTTTTACTGCCGATAATGATTGGGGCAATGCGGATAGCGTCTCCCCCGGAAAAAGCCAGTTCCTCCCGGCTGATATTGCGTTTGCCGCTGAACACAGCAAAGGTCAGTCCGCGCGCTTTGGCCGTCAGCAAAAACTGTTCAAAGCCGTCAATTAATACCGACAGTGCCCGGATCGCTTCCTGCGGTGATGAGACAGCCAGACGGTGCTCCCGTCCGAACAAAGCACCGAGCACGCCGTATAACCGTATGACTCGCAATGTATTCATTAAATTACTCCTGATATCTGACTATTTTCACCGTCCGTTCCTGCCAGTACCCGCTGTAAGACACGCGGTGACTGAGTTGTCCGTACATATGGTGCAACATGAGTCCGTCACCGAGGTAAATTCCGGCATGGTTAGGTTCACTGGCCTGCACTTGCATCATGATCACATCCCCGGCCTGCAATTCACCGCTGCATTCTGTAAACCCCGCCGAAGCATAGTTCTTCATATACAAGTTTTCGCCCCGGTTCCACCAGCCATCCGTGCGGGCAAAATCCGGGATATCAATGTTGCGTTCCAGCCGATACCAGTCACGCACAATGGAATAACAGTCCCAGATACCATGCACGAACGGGCGGCCAAGTAAAGGCTTTACCCCCTCGGTTGGCATGATGGTACGCATGTCCCCTTCCGGCCATGAAACAATGACCCACGGAATTTGTGACAGGTCACACTGAGCAATGTCTAACTGGCTGGGTTGGGTTGTCGCATCGGGGTGACTATGGGCAATCGCAACAATCGTTCCTGCCTCTTCGGCATTGACATAATCGTCGGGGTGAATACTGAATTGCTCAGTGGGTGACGGGGCGATATTGCGACAGGGAATGTACTGCTGCTTTCGGCCATTCTGAATCACCAGTCCGCAGCATTCATGGGGATATTCGGCTTTGGCGTGATTCAGGACAGATTGAGTGATATGGGGGCGCATGTGGATACCTAAAAATAGAAAACCCGCCAGATAAAGCACCCAATACAAGGGCTTGCTTCAGAAGACGGGTTATTGAATAAATAATGGGTAGGGTAGATTACATATCTAAATTTTCTAAATAATATTTGTCATTATCACGTTCGTAACGCACTACAGCATTGAACTTTGTTCTTATCATTGCACCAAAGCTATTCTGAGCATCAACATACCCAATAAAATTAAATTTACATTCTGCGGGCTTGTTCGATTTAACATCGTAGTAACTGGCAAACTTAGCAGTCGATGGGGCTTTTAAATGAGATGATATAAACTTTTTAGCATAGGTATACGCTACCTTATCATCTGAACAATAATCTGTCTCAAGTGCTGGTGATCGACTGGAGCAAGAAACGAAAACGAACATAACAACAATAAAGCTAATGCTCGCCATAAACCATTCAAAGCCGTCAAATCCTAACACCTTAGAATCATTTTGCTTGGCATTAACTACTCTGGGACTGGGTTCTTTTTTTTCTTGTCTCGTTATTTTCTGTGTTAACGGAGCAATTCTTTTATATCGGGAAGTTTCATTATCACATTCCCATGCAACTATTTCCATTTGCTCCATTTGCTCCAATAACAAAGCTGCTCTATTGTAACCTATACCAAAATACTCTTTTACCTCATTGATAGATGTATATTCCTTGGTTATTACATATTCAACAGCATCATCAAATAAAGGATCAATAGTCTTATCATCAGTTCCCATTGAATGCACCTTCATAATGTCAATACATCAGTAAATATTAACCTTTAGTTCTTTTAATATCCAGAAGTACCATCATCTTCTCAGCAACGCCGAGCCCGGAAATCCGCCGAAAGGCAATTGAGCCGCTTCACCGTATCGGGCCTTGCAGTCACTCATCAAACCCCCGCACGCATCTTTTGCCGGGTCATCAGTCGGGTTACCCTCCTCATCAAAATATCGTGTTCCCGTATAGTTGCAAGGTGATTTGCGGTATAACCCGCGCATACACCACGTACACAGACTGTGGATTTGACGGGCAGGGATTTGTATACCCTGTAAGTCAGCCGGTGACGATAAGGCAAACTGAATGCTTTCGTTATCTTCATGGGTCTTACTGTCGATATAGAAAACATCGATTTTTTCCTGTGTCGGATCGGCCTGCGGGTTGCCTTCTGGAAAGTTTCTCGCATCCAGATAATGCGCAAAGGTCATACGAATAGTGACACGCGCCTGCACCATGTTCTGATAAGCCAGACACAGGGCACTGATAGTACTATCCAGATTGGCCACACTCAGAGTCGGTGACACCGCCCTGCCGTCACTGAGCGTTTCCAGCCCCTTAATTTCAACCGGCCACGGTTTGTATTCCACACCCTGCCACCAGATCGATTTAGCCGTCAGGCTATCCGGGCTTTCCAGTTCCGCTTCGGTATAAGCGACAGGGTGACTGTGAAAATGCAGTTCGGGTCCGCCAAAGGCCGAGCCATCTACCGTATACAATAAGATTTTGCTCCCCGGCTCAAGGCGCTGGAGTGTCGCAGTGATCGTCATGATAAAACCTCTTACGGGTGATAGATGCGGGTAAATGTCACAGAGAGAGTGAAATATGCCCCGCTGGCCTGTATCGTAAATTTTCCGGCTTGATATAATCCCGTCTCAGATAACGGATTGCGCCACTTAAATGAGCGCCATCCCTGGTGCTCGCGTAGAAAAGCCATCACGGGTTCTATTTCAGATAACGCCCCCACAAAGGACAAGGGCCAGCTTTCGCGCTGTGAATTAATGCCATCTCCTGAAGTTTGTTTATATCCGTCACCAAATTGGACAGCGCGCACAACAGGCTCAAATTCCCCAACAGCACCGACCCTCGCGGGAAAATCAAATGTTTTTATCACCTTCTGCCTCCTTTGATAGCCGTGCTTAATTCGCCTCCCTGCGCCAGACTTTTATGCAGCAATAATTTGAATCGCTGATCAACAAACTTCGCAATATCCTGACCCGCAGATTCGAATCCACCGGTTGTTTTCACTTCGTGGCTTCCGTCAGAATTGACGACGATATTGACATGATTGGTTGTCTGATTGCTTGTGCCGCCCATCGCCTGAACACCCAATTTTCCATCTGAACCCCGTTTTAATGGCAAAATCGCTTCCGGTCCTGCCTCCCCCATCAATCCGCCCCCTTTGGCAAATCTAAACAGGGTCGGGCTGCTGACAATCTGTCCACTGTACTGACTCAAGTCTGTGGATTGATAAATGCCGCCTTTCGCATTCAGGATCGGACTTTTCCAGACATCAGGCATTATTGTCGTGCCTGTGCCAATAGGTGATAAGCCGCCGCCTGCTGAGGCCAGAGAACTGGCCCCCATATTCGCCATACTGCCGCCTGAACCGCCAAAGAAGCCAGAAAGTGCCTTCGTTATCAGTGCCTGCATGGCAATACGCATCAGATCCTGGATGATGGACTGCGCCAATGATGCCGATAATTCCTTCATGGATTCAGAAAATGACTTTGTCCCCATCAGCATGCCGGTTAAGGCGTTACCCGTCCGTTGTTCAACCGCATCCAACAGGCTCATTTGCATTTTCTGAAAACTTCCCTGCGCACCATACAGTTCTTTGGCTGCCGAAAGTTGCGCATCTTTAGAACGTGTGCCGGCTGCGGCCACCAATTGCTCATAGCGTTCTTTTTTGATGATGCCATTCTGGTAATAAGCATCGTATAAAGCCGTTTGTTCAGTAAGCTGATTTCTAAGCTGAGCGATGGGGTCAACCTCACCTGCCATATTCAGACGCGGGGCGGCGATCTGTCTGGCCTGCTCCGCCAGTTTATCTTTGACAAAAGTTTGATACAGGGTTTTGCTGGCTGATAAATACGCCTGCTTTGACAGCAATCGTTCAGCATACAGGGCCTTAAGCTCTGCACTGGCTTCTTTTTCCTGACGGATAAGGGCTTTTACCGGGGCATATTTTTCTGTCAGTTCCCTCCGTTGCTTTCGGTAGTTTTCGGCATTGAGGGTGCTTAGCCGCAAAATTTCATTTTGGGAAACTAAACCGGATTTACTGACCTCATTCAGCTTTCGCTGAACTTCTTGTTCACTCAGGATGATGCGTCCTAAACTTGTCGTGTGTGCCCTTTCTATTTCCAGACGTAACTGACGATACTGATTCAGGGTTTGCTTTCCTTTGCTGTCACTTTTATCGCTATCGTCCTTGTCCTTTCCTTCGCCTTTCCAGGGGTTAAAGTCATTTGCAGGGGGTGGAGTGGGTTCTGGAGGCTTAACGTCAAATTTACCTGTTGCTAACGTTGAGCGGATATTCCTATCTCTTGCTGTTTTCCCTTCTAATCCTTTCAGTATGTCTTCTCGTCGACTAAGCAGCTCCTTTCCTTTCTTTTCAACCTCTTTAGGATCTTCAAAAAGAAAACTTAACGTACCTTTTTGACGATTTTTCAATCTATCAATCCTAGTTTGGGAATACCTTTCCAGTTGGCTATCAACCTGTTTTAATTCCTCTTTAAGGTTGTTTATATCATCGTTATTCCTATCAAGCTCCACTTCCAGCTTAATTTTAGAAAGGCGTTGCAGTTCCGCAACCGTCTCAACCGTTTCATCTTTTAACCTCCTTAGCCCCTCCCTCGCCTGGACACTGTGGTTATATAATCCATACAGGGCTGACCCTGCCAAAACCGCCGCACCGGTCCACCCCCCCATTAACGCCAGGGCGCCCCGTGCCATATTTACCGATGTCGAAAGCGCACGATAAGAAAAAGAGAGGCGGCGATTGGCCAGTTCCAGTTGTCGCGTCGCTCTTTCCTTTTGTCTGAACGCCTCTGTTTCCTGCCGGTAGAGCGCCTTTGACTCTTTGGCATAATTGACGAAAAGGCCGTGCTGAGCATTGATCCCTTTCATTCTTTCAATATGTTCACCCTGACGCTGGGTCAATTGAATCGTCGCGTTAGCCTGTTCGATAGTACGCCTTGCGGTTTCTGCTTTCTGTTTGGCCGTATCACGAGCGGCTTTTTCCGTGGCTTTCCACGCACTGACATTTTCGCGTAACCCTGCCGTCATTTTTACTGCCATCACGGGGATCAGGGTGTGCAAGGCAACTCTGGTGACCAAATTAAAGTTTTCTGACAGTGCGTTAATAGCCGTGGTTGCACTCTGAACCCCGGTTCGAAGCGGGCCATCCGCACTTTGACCGGCTTTAATTGCCAGCCCTTCAAACGCACTGTTTAATACGTCCAGATCCGAACTCAGGTTATTCGCCCGTGCGCCCGCCTGCTCATAGGCAACCTGCGTGCCGGTTAATGACTGCCGGAGTTCGTCTAATTTCCCCCGGCCTTTCACTAAGTTAGAAGCAACACTGATACTCGCCCACCCAAACAGTTTGGTCGCCTCTGTGGTAGACAGATTCTTTTTGGCCAGATAGTCCAGTGCGGCAGACAATCCCACCACAGACGGTTTCAGTTTTTTATCCGTTGAAGTCTCTAAGGCCAGGATCATATTTCGGATAGCCGTACCCGCTTCGGCTCCTTTTATTCCCCGTTCGGCCAGAATTTGAATAACCGCATTCAGTTCCTCAAAACTGATCCCGGCCTGTGCGGCCATCGTCCCGCCGTTTTTAATCGCCTGCGCCG
Source organism: Xenorhabdus sp. SGI246 (assembly GCF_040838225.1). Classification (NCBI taxonomy): domain Bacteria; kingdom Pseudomonadati; phylum Pseudomonadota; class Gammaproteobacteria; order Enterobacterales; family Morganellaceae; genus Xenorhabdus; species Xenorhabdus sp. SGI246. The sequence continues at coordinate 10,089 of NZ_JBFPEZ010000017.1, read as the reverse complement.
TTTCATTGATTTCGGAAGCCCCGTATTTCGCCCCGGCTGCCAGAACATTGATAAACCGGTCGGCCTGCTCCGCACTGGCCCCGAACTGGTTTAATGAGAGTGCCAGTGCTTTTGTCGCTTCCGGTAAATCAATCCCGGAGGCCTGCGCTAACGTCACCGCTTTTTGTGTCGCCAGCGTCAATCCTTCAGTACTTTTCAGCAGTTCCGGTTTGGCGGAAGCCATCAACTTAAACGCTTCGGTAATTCGGACGGCCCCAAATTCCGTGGTACGCCCCAACCGCTGTGCATTAGCATCCAACTGTTTTAATTGCTCTCCCGTGGCCCCGGTAATGGCTGACAAATCGGATAAAGCCTGTCCATACTTACGGGTGGCGATCAGAATCGCCCCCAATGAAAAACCCGTGCCGGACAATACCATCAACTGACCGGAAACGGATTTAATTTGTTTGCCCAGAGACTGATAAGCCGATTCCGCCTTTATCGCGCTTGATTTGGCCTTGCCGGCGAATTTTTCCGATTCCCGCCCGGCGTGGCGGTACGCTTCGGTAATTTGTGACTTAAACGACGTGGCATTGACCAGTAAACCTACGGTGAGTGTGGATAAATTTGCCATAACTTAGCCTAATAATTTCATGACCGCATCGCACTGTGCCTGCACCGTATCACGGGATACCGGTACGGAGGCGGCAGGCGTCTTGGCGGGCTGTTTGTGCTTTTTCAGCCGATAATACGCCTGCCACTCGTTCAGGGTGGATGCAGGCAAAGACAGGATTCGATAGGGATCGATTTCGCCGAGTTGCTCTGCAAGGGTAAAGGCAAAATGCAACAGCGGCGACTGAATTAGTTTTTTTCGGCGTCCTCCAGCGTGCCGATAGCATGGCGTTTCACAATATTGACAGCCGCAATAATCGTGGCATTATCGTGGATCTCCATCAGTTCATCCGCTGTGGGCAAATCAGCCTTGTCGAGGGGTTTTCCTTTGTCATTCACCAGACAATCCAGCACCATCTGGATGTTGAGCCGTGAGGCTTCCCAGGCGTTTTCGTCGTGAAGTTTTTCTACCGCTTCCTCCAGCCCTATCAGTTCAGACGCGGTCATTCGGCGCAAATTGACTTTAGTCCCAAACAGTTCGACTTCCTTCACGTGAGGACGCGGGGTTAATAATGCTGCTTTCAGGCCTTTCATTGGGTGACTCCTGTTTTTGTGGTGGCGATACCCCAGACGAGGTTATTCTGTTTGCCTTTGACGGTGATTTGAATGACTTCACTGGCGGGCGCGTTAATATCGTTCATTTCCCAGCCAGAGAGCGCGAGGATCATGGTTGCCGTGCGCCTGTTCGGCAGGGCAATGTAAAACTGGACGGTTTCACGATGCTGAGCGGCGTTCAGGAACGCGGTAAAATCGGCATTTTCGGGGTCATCAATAAACCCCAGTGACTTTTCGGGTCCCTCCGGCATATCCGAAATAAATTGTTTATTGGTATCAATCAGAGTGGTGCAGTCGATAAAACTGCCCGTGAGTCCTGTTGCGCCCAATGCCTTACAGTTAATTAACTGTTTCATGTTTTCCACGCTGTCGCCGGGTTTGCCGAACTTTACGACCGTGCCCGCGGGCAATACAGCGTATTCAGGTGATGATGTTGTCATGGTGATTTACTCCCGTCAGGGTTATTTACTGTAGACAGACAATGCTGCGCGAATTTCCTGTGCAAGCACGCTTAAAACAGCCGTTTTGTTGTAGTCCAGCGCCGGACGGATAAACGGGCGCGGCACTTGCTTGATGGTGCCCATTTCCTGCGCCAGTGCTTTCATACGATGGGGCTGAGTGGGGCCAACAATAATCATGACCCCGCCTGGATACTTCTTCGATTTTGTGGTGCGGATTTTGATATTGTCCCGCATATGGGGACCCTCACTTTTCTTGTCATACCCGGCATGGGCGATCATATCTTCCTGCACAATTTGCATCGCTTCTTTGCCCGCGGCTCTTAATATCCGGGTCTGCAATTCGGTGTCCAGCGCTTGTAATCGACGTCCCAATGCCTCCAGACCGGAAAGGTCAGTACTAATCATCGGTATCCTCCGCAAAGAAGATAATAAAGTCACGCGTGATACGGTAACGCTTGCGGTTTTCCGTCAACTCTTCCGACGCCTGATACAAGGGGCCGCGTGAAACGGTCTGTACGGCAGTACGCCCAATCAGTCCATGCTGTACCGATTCCCAGGCAGAACGAATAACGCGCTCCAGTTTCAGCGCCCGGGTATAGTCATGCAAAATGAGGCTGATTTGAAAACGGGCTTCAATGAGTCGTGTCGGGGCCAGTCCGGTATTGAATTTCGGGTCACTGATCCGCTGATAGGTTACCCCCTCTAATACACTGGACGGCAATATCAGTGGGTAAACAGGCAAGTGGGTTAACCGCTCTAAATCAGTTTTGATGTCAGACTCTATCATGACGGACATCCGCTTCTGTGGTAATAAGGGTACGGTCGGCACGGTTGCGATCTACCGCACGAACCGTAAACAGCCGCCCCTGATGTTCAATTAGCCAATGGGGCTCAATGTCCTTTCTTGGCCTCACGGTAAATTGCTGCATTTCAATGACCTGTTGCTGATCGGCGGTGCGAATTTTGCGGTTAGACATCGCCTCGGCTTTGGCCCAGACCGTGGTAACATATTCGGAGGTGATGGTTTCTGACCCCAGTTCATCCCGTGTGATAACAGGGCGAAAGAGTTTGATACGTTTGTTGATTTCATTCACCAACATCCTGTCCTCCTATACGGGTTTTATCCGGTAATCGTCCAGCAAGTCCCGGAAGCCCGGTGGCAACCGTTTCGGATCGCGGGTTTCATACCAGAACCCGACCGCCAGCATCAGGGCCAGTTTTATCAATGGGGAAAGAACCAGCCCCTCCGGGTCTGATTCAGGCACAGCCTCTTCGTAAAAATTGCGGTTCAGGTAATTAATGGCCTTTTCTCTGGCAGCTTCAAGATAAGCCTGCAACAAGGCATCTTCCTCATCAGAATCAAGCCGGCACTGTAACCGCAGTTCCTCAATCGTCGGTAATTGCATCAGGGTCTCCTGATAACAGGGCGGCACGCAGGCCGCCAGGGGATTAAGCCTTGCCCTCTGCCATTTTCAGCAGTTTCACCGCGTTGCTGTCCACCAGCATTGAGCCAACGCGCTTGGTGGTATAGAACTGCACAAACGGTTTACGGGTATACGGATCGCGCAACATGCGCACACCGAGGCGGTCCAGAATGGTGTAGCAGCGTTTGAAGTTGCCGAAAGCGACAGGTATCGCCCCGGCGCCCAAATCCGCAAACTGCTCATTCTCGGCAATCCCGTAGCCGAGCAAGGCGGAAGGCTGGCCCAACTGCAAGCCCGGCTGCCACAGGTAGTTGCCCTGACTGTCTTTCAGGGTACGCACCTTAAACAACAGGTTGTTGTTCATCATGAATTTCGCACCGGTACGGTACGGTTTGCGCAGGGTGTAGATCAGTTGCAGGATGTCGTCCGCCGTGACCTCGGCCGTTTTTTTCAGCAGCAGGTGCTGCAGGGTGCCCCACTCGCGATCTTTGTCCGCCTTGTCATCTGAGCCAAAAGCCAGTAACCCTTTGGGTTTCTTGGTGCCGTCACCGTGGGTAAACGCCGCCTCTTCCTTCTCCGCAAATTCCTGTGTCAGTTCCGATGAGATAAAGGCTTCCACATCGAAAAAGGCATCATCCAGCATACGCTGAGTGGCGGCCGGGTTGCCGTAAATTTCTCCCCAGACAGGCTCAATGACGCCGAGCTGGGAAGTCGCGGTTTCCTCGCGCTTGTCGGTTTCCCCCACCCAGCCGCTGGTTGTCCCGCCCCGGTTGACCAGCTTCTTATAGTCCGGGCTCCCCAGTGCGATCACCGCGCATTCCTGACGCATCACCACCTGGTCTTTCAGCGCGTTGATAATGTTGCGGTCCAGTTCTTCCGGGACTGCATGACCGCCATCGGGATCTGTGGTGGTCTGCATGGCCTTTTGTTCCAGTTCGGCCAGCCCGTCTTCCTTGCCCTTGCGGATAAACTGAATAAACGCGGTCTTGTGTTCACTCACGGCCGGACTGTGATTGCCCCCTGCCGGGCGTTTCAGTCCCGCCAGCTCTTCTTCAAGGGCCGTTTTCAGCGTATCCAGCTCGCTGAGTTTGCCGTTCAGGGTGTCCACCTGTTCCGCCAGTTTGCCTTTCTGGGCCTCAATCGCCTCAATGCGCTGATCGTTCTTCTGTCTGAACTCATCAAAACGCTGCTGGATTTCCTGCGCGACCTGTTGTACGTCTTTCACTTCAATAGGCATAAAAAACTCCGGTTAATTAAAATGTAATGATTTCAGTGCATTCAATGCAGACACGGTTTCCGCGTCACGCGGCGACAGTGCCCTGTAGCCTTCAGCCATAAACGCCTTAGCCTGAGAGCGAGAGAGTCCAACGTCGCGCAGGACCCGTTCAATACTTTTCGGGGCTGGAATTTCGCCCCGGGCAAAAGCGGATTTGACTTCGCTGACCCGGGCTTCATCGTTGGACGGAAAGGTGACCAGACTCACTTCCCATAAATCGAGCTCTTTCAGTAAAAAAGCCTCGCGGACCCGGTCATATTCCCAGTCTTTCAGCAGATAACCGATAGACAATCCCGACAGGGAGCCGGCTTTCATATGCGCGTGGGCGCGTTTTGCCAGCGGATCAGCCTCAATCAGCAACCGCCCTTTGAGATACAGCCCGGTCTCGTCTTCTTTCATCTCGGTATAAATCCCGATGGGTTCATCCATCCGGTGCTGCCAGAGCAATGCGGGCAGGCGGCCCTTTTCATTCCATTGCCTTAAGGTGTTCGCAAAGGCACCGGGTAACACAATGTCGTCATGGCTGTCTTTCACCCCGAACACCGAACCGTAGCCCTCGAACTCGCCGGAGTCGCTGACCGATTTGATTTTCAGGGGCACGTCAAGCCGTTGTTTCGTTATCACCGGCATGCGGTTTATCCTCCGTTTGGGGTTTCCGGGTGGTATTTTCCGGTTTGGTTGTCATGTTCATGGGCGTCAGGTAAATATCGCCCCCTTCTCGCGGGTTGAGTTCTTCCAGCTCCCGGCATTCATTGGGTGAGTAGATCCCCCAGTTAATCCCCGTGGCGTAGGCCTCGAAACGGGATTTCATGTCACCGCGTAAGAGTGCGCCCGTATTGAATTTGGCGTAAAACTGCCCTTGCTTGTTGCTTCTGACTAACCCGGCATTAATCCGCTGTTCAATGCGGGTGAGATAGGGAACAAGAGAATAATTGATAAAACCGATCCCCAGATTTTCGATATTGTTATAGGTGGCCTGGTCGGTGTTCTGCACCATATGCAGCGGCACCCGGAAGATGCGGCAGATTTCTTCCAACTGGAATTTACGGGTTTCCAGAAACTGCGCATCTTCGGCGGACAGGCTGATTTGATGCCATTTCAGCCCCATTTCTAAAATCATCGGCTTATGGGCGTTAACCAGCCCCTGATGGCGCGCTTCAAAATCCGTCTTCAGACGTTGATAGGCCTCGTCTTTCAATGCCTGATCGGTTTGCAGTACACCACTGGTGACGGCCCCGTTACTGAATAACCGTGAACCGTGCTCTTCGGTCGCCAGTCCTAACCCTATCGCCTGCCGTGCATAGGCAATCGGACTTAACCCGGTCAGGCCGTCCAGGGTGAAGATACGGACATGCCAGAGTTCATCCTGTGTCAGCGCCCGGCTTTCTCCGTTCGGGAACGTCACCTGATATTCCGGCTGCCAGTCACTGTTCAGTTTGGCGACCACGCAGCCCGGATCCAGCGGCAATAACTCCACCACTTCGCCGAGGGCCTTGACCTTGTAGGCGTAGAAATTACCCCGCAGGCACAGGCAGGCAATCAGCAGCTCCCAAAATTCCTGCGGCGTCATGTAATTGTTAGGCTTCACTGACAGCAACTTATGCAGCCGTTCTTCCACCGCACGTTGGTTACCCCGGTCCAGTTGCTTATACAGCGAACAGGGCAGCATACCGACCGATTCCGCCAGCACCCGCACACAACTGAACACGGCGGTTAACTGCATCGCTAACTGCGGACTGACCCGCCGTCCGCTGTAGGTGTCATAGGACAGGCCGATCAGCTCACTTAAATCACGGGAGGTCATCGCATCGGCGGATTTGCGAAACAATCCGGGAAAAAACATCAGGCCTCCTTACCGGGTTTCTGGCTCAACATGCGTGAGACCAGATACGACCAGCCGAGACACAGACTGCCGGACACAATAAACCCCGCCGCGGGTAACAGCAGCCACGCACCGTAAGACAGCAAGCCGCCGCCTGCCAGCCCGACCAGCAGGGCAGCAATGATTAATATTTTCATGAAAACCTCAGAGTGAACGCAGGCCCCGGCTCATCAGTACATCAGACAGGCTTTCTTGTTGCTCACCGCCATTGACCAGTAATCGGCTCAGGGCAGTAAACAGGGCAAAAGGACCGTCTATCTTGGCCTCGGGCGTGGATTTGTTGGGGAAGATATTGTCGTTTTTGTCCGGCTTGACGGTGACATTACTCATCATCCAGTTCATCACCGGGTGGGCGTTATGGTGGAATTTACCGCTGTAGACCATCGCCTCCAGTGATTTCATGGCTTCCGACAGGTTGCGTACCGTCTGGGCGACTTCAACCAAAGGCAGGCCCTCTTCGGCCAGTGCCAGACTGAACTGAGTCGCACTCCACGGGTCAAAGCCGATTTCTTTCAGGTTCTCACCGCTGATCCAGTGCAGTAATTCTTCTTTTATCTGTCCATGATCCACCACTTCGCCATCGGTCAGGATGAGTACGTCCATCTCAGCCCACTTGCGGTACAGTTCCGCCATCTGCCGGGAGCAACGCTCAATACGCCCTTCCGGCAACCAGAACTTAAAGTCAGCGTGCGCATGCCCGTTATTGCCCTGCCACACTTTCACGGCTGCACAGATATCAATCTTGTTCGCCAAATCCACCCCGACCCACATCGGGTAGGTTTTCAGTTCATGCGGTGGTGCCAGAGGGGCGCAGTCATCCCATTTAAGCATGTCCATCCAGGCAGATTCCGCCGTCACCCACAGGTTCATATGTTTAGTGAAGAAGTTATGCCGGGCAGACACTTGTTCTTTGGCTTTTTTTGCCAGCCGTCTTAAGTCATCCCATCGCTTGCAAATCCCCAGACCGGGATTGGCTTTCTGCCACACGGTTTCATCAAACGGGTCATCGTCTTTGTCCAGCGTGTAAATCAGGGCAAAAAAGGTGTCATCCGGGACCTGTCCGCGCAATACCTTAACGGCATAGTCGCGCAGCTCGTAACAAATCCCTTCCTTGTTAAAGCCGGCTGTGGTGATACCAAACAGCAGGGACTGTAACCGGGCACCCGTAGCCGTTTCCAGTACGTCCCAGACATCGCGGGTCTTGTGCGCATGCAGCTCATCGACAATGCCACAGTGAATATTCAGCCCATCCAGGTTATTGGCATCACTGGACAGCGGCTCAAACTTGGACGCTGACTGTTCCTGATAAATCGCCAGCTTGTTAAACTCAAACAGCCGCCCTAATACGGGTCTGGCCTGCTTGATCATGTTCTTCGCATCCTCAAACACGATACGGGCCTGATCGCGGGTGGTGGCAGCAGAATACACCTCGGCCCCGCCTTCACTGTCCGCCCCGGTCATGTACAGCCCGATACCCGATGACAGCGTCGATTTGGCGTTTTTACGCGCGACCTCGTTATAGGCCGTACGGAAACGGCGCACCATCACCGGCCGACCGCTGTCGTCATTGCGCAGCACCACTTCCCCGGTGGCTTCATTCACCAGCGGACGCACAAAGCCAAACAGGTTAATCAGAATGAAAATATGCCAGTCCATCAGTTCAATGGGCCTGCCTGTCAGTGCCCCTTTGACATGCGGCACGAATTTGTAAAAGTTCAGGATATGCTGAGCGCGGGGTTCGCTAAAATAAATGCCGCGGGATTCGCCGGTTTTCAGGTCATCGAGGAAACGTTGACAGGCGAGGGTGACCAGTTCACCGGTGACAATCTCGCCCGCCACCACCCGTTCAGCGTAGCGGATGCCATCGGTGACTTTTGCCATGTCAGTCTCTCATTTGTAAAAATTCAGTCAAAGGATCGGCTTTGTCTTCCCCGGCCATGTTGACCTTAGCCCGGCTGGAGGGCGACATACCGAACGCACTCAGCATGGTGTGAATGCGTTTCCACGCATCGGCTTTCATGCCTGCTGCCGGGTGCGCTTTAATTAATCCCCGATCGGTTCGGTAGGTGTAACCTTCTCTCTCCAGTGTGTCACAGTGCGTTCGGTATTCAACGTAGGCTTCAATCAGCAATTCCAGAGCTTTGGCATCAAGGCGGGTCAGGACACCGGCTTTATCCAATTCCCCGGCGATCCGCTCGTGCCAATACCGGCCCATTTTCCCGAAATGTTTAGGGACAGCGGGGACCCCTTTTTCTGGCATCGGTTCATTAGCGTTAATCGGGCGTTTTGATGGGTTACCCCTCACCAAACGCAGGTGAGTCGGGGTTGGCGGTCGTCCTGCCATGTGATATCTCCTGTAAAATGGTGCAGTTGGGGCACCCCAAAAAAAGGTTGGCATTTCGCGGCGATCTGAAAAGAGGCAAGGCGGCGGTCCTTAAGGGTAAGAGTGGCAGGAATTTGACCCGCCCCCCCTTGTGTAACTATCTCATCTGACAGGGTTATATCTTGAAATTAAAGAGGGGTATCTCTGCCTCAATGCAGTCTCTCCGTGGCTGTCTTACGTTTATGGCAAGACCAGCACAATAATTGCAAATTTGATAGTTCATCGGTGCCGCCGTGTGCCTTTGGCTTAATATGGTCAACCGTTGTCCCTGTGATAGCTCTTCCCTCACGTAAGCATTGCTGACACAGGTGCCTGTCACGTTGCTTGACTCTGGCGCGTAACTTATCCCATGGGCTGCCGTAGCCGCGTGCGTGCCGGCTCTTGCCCTGTTGGTGGTACTGCCAGCCTGTATGAATATGAGCAGTACAGTAGCCGCTGCGATCGGTGGTGGTCTTCGGGCAGCCTGGCTTGCGGCAAGCCCGGGGGATACGGGGTGGCATAGTCTCACCTCATTTAGCATAATCAACTGCGATGGTTGATATAACCCCGGCAATTTTTGCACGGTGGTTATATAAAATGCTGAAAAAACATTCAGAAAGTCACTTATCGTCCAATATCTCATTATCGGACTTGGGCTACATAGCGATCACCACTCTTAATGTCTGACCGCTGAATAACTGAATTCCCGCTCTACCGGCAGGATTAAGCAACCTTGCTCACCCGGTTTACCAAATGACTGAACGCAGCGTGCTTCGAAGTCTTTGTAGTCCATGCAGCTATTCGCCAGTATAGTGACCGCTTTTAGTTGCTCTGCGACCAGCTCCCGTACTTCCGGTTTGAGGTATTGGTGAATCTTATCCTTGCTGTCTTTGGCAGCTTCTTTTGCCTCAGCGTAAACCGAATCAGGCAGCACAACCTGATACACCCATTTGGATGTGATCATGCCGAATAATGATGGCGTACCACCGACATGACCGTGATAGGGCAACCCTGACATGCGACTGAGTGCCTGATAGAAAGGTTCCTGAAAGCGCTTTTCCCATGTGGTGGGTTTATCCAGAAGAAAGATGGCATTGATACGCTGGTCAGTGAATACCGGTTGGTTACCCCGGATTAAGGTGTCTATTTGCTCATCACACCAGATTTCAAAATCTACTGATAGCCACCGAGCAAAACGAATAGCTAATTTGGGATGTAACCACGTGCCACCATTAATGCCCGCTCTTGTTTTTACCAAGCCTGTTTTCTTTGCAAGTCGAAGCATTTTAACCTTTGCCTCTGCTTTCCTGCTTTCTAACTGATTGATTTCTTTTAATTCCCTCTCAGGAACGGAATTAGAAAACAACTTCTTACTTAAAGCACACAGATATTCCAGAGTTTCAAGCTGAGTTATCCAAGCATGTGGCTCTTTCTTAAACTTAGCTGCCACATCTGTAGCATTGATCCATCCCTCTTCA
>NZ_JBFPEZ010000169.1:0-1150 GCF_040838225.1 Xenorhabdus sp. SGI246 | reverse complement strand
TTTCTGGCGTTCTGATTCACCAAATAACGCGACTTGCTGCCCGTAATAGTGTTCATACTTCAACTGCCCGCCCCAGTGAGGAAAAGCAGGCAACCCGGCTTCGGCCTGAATATCCCAGCCATTGGCGGGTCTTGCATCGAAATCTGTGAGCCGGGAGGGCTTCCAATGGGATAAATGCTGGTAAAGATTAGCAGAGAGTTTGACGTTATCATGCCAGGCTTCTAACCCAAGGCTATAACGGTGATGCTGCTCCGGCCACAATGCATCCCAGAAGACATTGGCACCCCATAATCCATTATCGACTAAATAGCGATAGCCGAATCCGACTGCCGTTGTTGTCTGACCGAGGTGGGTTTTTACTCCGAGCTGATTGAATGCCGTACCTGAAACCGATTGATAAAAAGGCAATAACCCATCAAATGAAACGTCTTTTAACGAAAGGTGGCTGTCGAAAGGGAGTGTGAGACGGGCATGGCCATATTGGTTCAACCAGGGTGTCAGTGTTGATGTGACCGCAGACGATAACTGCTGTGCAGCCATTGTTTTTGCTGCTTCGTTGGGAGATTGCGATTGAGTCAGTTGCCCCCATTGAGCGGTGATTTCAGCCAGTTTTTGTACCTGCGGGTCTTGGGGTTGTTCTTCTCGCATAGCCTGACCGGGAAAACTGAGTGACAGGCTCAACAAGCTGATAATCAGAGATTTTGCTCTGTTGTACCGCGTGAATTGGATTTTTTGCACCACGAATTGTGACCCTTTTCATTAATGATGAAAGAGGTAACATGCAGAAAAAGCGTTTTAAATACTGTGGTTAATTCTTTTTCCGAAAAGGAAAATTTATCCATTTATATGTCCACTCAACATAAACAAGCATTTTAATATTTAACCTGAGTTCTGGATAAGAAATTGACGAAGTGCCTGTTCCAAGAGCAAAGTTTTAGCGCTGGCTAAAAAACGCTCTATGGAGGAACAGGCAATGAACAAGCTAGTTGAAATTTTCTGCGATGTCGATGACTTTTGTCGTTTTTTCATTCCCCAATGGGACCCGTTTTGCCTCAATAAGGGGTATCGTCTACGTCGCCGACAAGGTCACATGTATCCCAGTGAAATCATGACCATCCTGATCCTCTTCCACATGTCTCATTACATTGAT
>NZ_JBFPEZ010000168.1:0-1148 GCF_040838225.1 Xenorhabdus sp. SGI246 | reverse complement strand
AAACCGCACGTTAACGTTGGTACTATCGGCCACGTTGACCACGGTAAAACTACCCTGACTGCTGCAATCACTACCGTTTTGGCGAAAACTTACGGCGGTAACGCGCGTGCATTCGACCAGATCGATAACGCACCAGAAGAAAAAGCACGTGGTATCACCATCTCTACTTCTCACGTAGAATACGATACTCCATCTCGTCACTATGCACACGTTGACTGCCCAGGCCACGCCGACTACGTGAAAAACATGATCACCGGTGCTGCTCAGATGGATGGCGCGATCCTGGTTGTGGCTGCAACTGATGGTCCAATGCCACAGACGCGTGAACACATCCTGTTGGGCCGTCAGGTAGGCGTACCCTACATCATCGTGTTCCTGAACAAGTGTGACATGGTTGATGATGAAGAGCTGCTGGAACTGGTAGAAATGGAAGTCCGTGAGCTGCTGTCTCAGTACGATTTCCCAGGCGATGACACTCCAATCATCCGTGGTTCTGCTCTGAAAGCGCTGGAAGGCGACGCAGAGTGGGAAGCGAAAATCATCGAACTGGCGGAAGCACTGGATTCTTACATCCCAGAACCAGAGCGTGACATTGACAAGCCATTCCTGCTGCCAATCGAAGACGTATTCTCCATCTCCGGCCGTGGTACTGTAGTTACTGGTCGTGTTGAGCGTGGTATCGTTAAAGTGGGTGACGAAGTTGAAATCGTTGGTATCAAAGAAACCACCAAAACAACTTGTACCGGTGTTGAAATGTTCCGCAAACTGCTGGACGAAGGCCGTGCAGGTGAGAACGTTGGTGTTCTGCTGCGTGGTACTAAGCGTGATGACGTTGAGCGTGGTCAGGTTCTGGCGAAGCCCGGTTCTATCCACCCACACACTCAGTTCGAATCTGAAGTGTATATCCTGAGCAAAGATGAAGGTGGCCGTCATACTCCATTCTTCAAAGGTTACCGTCCACAGTTCTACTTCCGTACTACTGACGTAACCGGAACTATCGAACTGCCAGAAGGCGTAGAGATGGTAATGCCAGGTGACAACATCAACATGAAAGTGACCCTGATTGCACCAATCGCAATGGACGAAGGTCTGCGTTTTGCTATCCGTGAGGGTGGCCGTACTGTAGGTGCTGGTGTTGTTGCTAAAGT
>NZ_JBFPEZ010000167.1:0-1905 GCF_040838225.1 Xenorhabdus sp. SGI246 | reverse complement strand
GCTTAAGCGAGCGGTATTACCATAAGGGGTATCTTTCTTGGAGCGTGAACTGTCAAATTTTTCGGGCATAATTTATTTAAAATCGGCATCTTCAAATCAAGTTGATTTATCAGATTGAGTGGTTACTAATTCCCTTATTCCATGATTGCACTTTTTATACGAAACCACGTATTATTAAGTTCTTATTTTATATGGAGATGAAAATGAACGTTAAAAATATTCAGCCAACTATCATTATTAATGAAAATGGCTCTATTTCTCTGGAAGAAATCTATCAAATTGCGACAAAACAAAAAAAAGTAGAAATATCAAAAATTGTCATGGATATTTTGAACTGTGGTCGTAAAAAATTAGAAGATAAATTAAATTCAGGAGAAGTAATATATGGAATTAATACAGGGTTTGGAGGCAATGCCAATTTAGTTGTGCCGTTTGAGAAGATATCAGAACATCAGAAAAATTTGTTAACTTTTCTTTCTACTGGTACTGGGGACTATATGTCCAAAACTTGTATTAGAGCCTCACAATTTACTGTGTTACTTTCTGTTTGCAAAGGCTGGTCTGCAATCAGGCCGATTGTCGCTCAAACAATAGCCGATCATCTTAATCATGACATTGTGCCCCTGGTTCCCCGGTATGGCTCAGTAGGAGCAAGCGGCGATTTAATTCCTTTATCTTATATTGCACGTGCATTATGTGGTATTGGCCAGGTTAATTATATGGGAGAAGAAATTAGCGCAACTGAAGCAATTAAACGTGCAGGATTGATCCCATTATCCTTACAAGCAAAAGAAGGTCTCGCTCTTATTAATGGTACTCGGATAATGTCAGGTATCAGTTCAGTTACAATTATCAAACTGGAAAAATTATTAAAAGCGACAATATCTGCTATTGCATTGGCTGTTGAAGCATTACTCGCTTCTCATGAACATTATGATGCCAGAATTCAGCAGGTAAAAAACCATCCGGGTCAAAAAGCAGTAGCCAGTACATTGCGTAATTTATTAAAAGGTTCAACACAGATCAATTTATTAGCGGGAGTTAAAGAACAAGCGAATAAAGCTTGTCGTCACAAAGGAATTACTCGGTTAAATGATACATTACAAGAAGTCTATTCAATTCGTTGTGCACCGCAAATATTAGGCATAGTTCCGGAATCTTTAGCTACAGCTCGAAAGATATTGGAACGGGAGGTTATTTCTGTGAATGATAATCCTTTGATTGATCCAGAAAATGGTGATGTCTTACACGGTGGGAATTTTATGGGGCAATATATTGCGCGAACTATGGATGCATTAAAGTTGGATATCGCTTTAATGGCCAACCATCTTCACGCAATTGTGGCACTGGTGATGGATAGCCGTTTCTCTCGTGGATTACCAAATTCACTTAGTCCAACTCCCGGCATGTATCAAGGACTGAAAGGTATCCAACTTTCACAAACAGCCCTAGTTGCTGCAATCCGCCATGATTGTGCTGCATCTAGTATACATACTTTAGCAACAGAGCAGTACAATCAAGATATTGTTAGCTTGGGCTTGCATGCTGCGCAAGATGTTCTGGAAATGGAACAAAAATTACGCAATATTGTTTCAATGACAATATTAGTCGTTTGTCAGGCAATTTATCTCCGTGACAATATTAGTAAACTTGCACCTGAAACAGCTAAATTTTACCAGGCGGTACGCGAAATCAGCCCTCCTCTAGAGGCCGATCGTGCATTGGATAATGATATAATCCGAATTGCCGATGCAATTATTAATGATCAGCTTCCTTTACCAGAAATCGTTCTTGAAGAATAAACTTACTGAAACTCTTCAATAATCTTCCGGCTAATCATAACCACCCGCATAGCGGGTGGTTTGCTCTAGCCCTATAAGGGCATGTTACCGACTGCGCCTAAAT
>NZ_JBFPEZ010000166.1:0-1934 GCF_040838225.1 Xenorhabdus sp. SGI246 | reverse complement strand
CATTTTTACTAACTCCTTGAGCGATCAGATAGCGGGCAAGTTGGTTTGAACGTAAGTCCAGCTCTTGATAACTAACATTTTCTTCACCAATGCAAGCTAGCATTTGTGGTTTAGCGATAACTTGCTCGGAAAATATGGTTATCAAATCCTTTGATGTATCCAGAGTGAGATTTGAACATATAGGTGTATGTCCTTTAAATATGAATTGAGATAAATTTTGATCAGAGTTCTTGATCATATTTTCTAAAACTTCTTGATGCACATTTATCAGGTGTTTTATAGTTTTTTCATTAAATAATTCCATGGGATACTCAATTTCCACTTCTAAAGAACTACCATCACCTGTGAATCGCAAATCTATTTCATTGGGTGTAGTTCGAGTATAATCATACTCAACTGCTTGAATATCCATTTTCTCATGCCAATTATCCAGCCATGTAGCCGGAAAATTTTGATGGCGCAACATTATCGGAACTAAAGGAATTTGGCTGCTATCCCGTTGTTTTTGAAGTGCAGCTAAAACATGTTCAAATGGCAAGTCACTATGTTCAAAGGCATCTAATACTTGTTTTTTAACACGAAGTAGTAAGGTTTCTACTGTGGGATCGTCGCATAAGTCTAAGCGAAGAGCTAATATATTAACGAAAAATCCGATTAATTGTTCCAACTCTACTGGATTTCTGTCAGATATAGTTGTACCTATACATAAGTCTTCTCGCCCAGTGAACTTTTTTATCACAATGGAGAAACTAGTAAGTAAAGTTATGAAGATGGTTACGTTAAATTGTTTACTTAATTCATTTACACTATGAGCTAAAATCTTTGGGTACGTATATTTATAAGTTTTAACATGCCATAAGCGATTTGCAGGACGAGGAAAGTCATATGGAAGGAGTATCCCATCTTCATATTTATCTAGTGTATTAGTCCAATATTCTAAGTGTTTATCAAGATTTTTTTTTCGTTGCCATATTGAATAATCAGCATATTGTATTTTTAATGGAGGCAATTCTAACAATTTACCATCCATAATAGATGAATATAATTCATGCAGCTCTCTAAATAAGATATCTAGTGACCAACCATCACAAATAATATGATGGATATTTATCATAATTATATGATCATCTTTAGAGATCTCTAACACATTTATATTTAACAATGGGCCTTTCTCAAGATTAAAAACATGATTTGCATGTTCAAATATTTTCATTTGAATATCTTTATATTCAACACATTCAATATCAATATCTAATATTAAGGAAGTATGAATTAATTGTTTTGGTGAACCATTTTTTCCTAATTGATAGAAAGTAGTGCGTAAAATTTCATGGCGTTCAACTAATATATTGAAAGCTTTTTTGAGAGCATTAAGAGAGAACTTTTCTCCATATATGTGGAAAGTAATTGGTATGTTATAGCTAGTTCGCTGCTCTTCTACATGATTATGAATAAACCATAAACGCTCTTGTTCATAAGAAAGTGGTATAACATTTTGTCTATTAACAACTGGAATTTCATTAATTTTTTTTTGTTGATCAACTAAAATAGCTTTTTCTATTAACTCAGAAAATTGTTCAAGTATAGGATTATTAAATAACATACTCACTGGCAAATTAATTCCGAACTCATTACGAATACGAGCAAAAAGTTGTGTTGCAATCAATGAGTGCCCACCAAGTTCAAAAAAATTGTCTGTAGCACTAATATCTAATTTTTTATTAGCCAGTTGAGATAATACATCTGACCATAATTTAGCAAGAGTCTTCTCAGTTTCAGTACGGGGAGCAATATAGCCGCTATCTTTACTGTCCCAGCTTGGTTCTGGCAGATTCTGATGATTTATTTTTCCGTTAGGCAATCGAGGCAGCATTGCTAATGATACATAAAGAGTAGGTATCATGTAAGTTGGGAGTTTATCATTTAAATAAAGC
>NZ_JBFPEZ010000165.1:0-2376 GCF_040838225.1 Xenorhabdus sp. SGI246 | reverse complement strand
CAATCAGACATCTGAGGCCGATTATGACTTATCTTAGTTTGCTTAAGCGAGCGGTATTACCCTGTGGGGTGCCTTTCTCCCGGAATAACACCTCACCGTTGCATTTCATCGGTGCAGTTAGCCAGCGTTCGATGTACAGACAGATCCACGGGCTGTTTGTGTGTTTCCTCACGGATTTCATGAGTAAATCATGAGGAATATTGTCAAACAAGCCCTTGATATCGAACTCCAATACCCAATCTTGCTGCCAGCATCGCTGCCTTGTTACTCTGATGGCATCAATTGCCGATTTATTCGGTCGGTAGCCATAAGAATCCGGCAGAAAATGGGGCTCAACAAGCGGTTCGAAATGAAGCCTGACCACCATTTGCGCCACGCGATCCGCAACCGTGGGAATACCCAGCAGACGTTCACCTCCCGACTTCTTGGGAATAGTGACACCTCTCACCGGGGGTGGATAATAACTGCCCGATGATAAGCGGTTCCAGAGTTTGTAGAGATTATCTTTCAGATTGGATTCAAAATCCGCGATGGTTTGACCATCCACGCCTGCCGCACCTTGATTGGTTTTAACCAATAACCAGGCACGATACACATCCCTTTTCTCAATGACAAACGGTTTTGCCTTAACCTCCGTATCTCCTCCTGCCTGACAGTTGGATACCGGGTAAGGCTGCCTGACGTGACCCCTTCGCTCCACATTCATTACAAATATTTCCTCACTACTACGAGTCACTCCGCCCCCGTATCACCCATCGGTACTTTCATACTTGTCAATTTAGTGACTTGCATTTCTCCCTTGACATCGTGATGACGGGTTCCCGCAGTTCCCAGAAAGAGCCCGATACAAAGTCACGCCCACTCTACGCCGGACACCACCTGCGCAGCATTCGGAATTCACTCACAGATTTATCCCGGAAGATAGAAACGCCCCCGGTTTTGATGTCAAATCTCTTCTTTACGACGCGTCCACATGGGTTCGGTTTTACTCGTCTCTTTGTATCCTACCTGCCGAACTATTGTTCGCGCTTTGACCTCAACGCTCACGACCACCGCTCTTTACGGCAGCCGCTTGAGGGGGTTTGAAGCCGGCTTCCGACAGCGGACTTCGGTGGGCCTGCCACCATCTCCTCCTGAGCTTGTGCTACATACTGGCTGCGTTCCCTATGCTGCCAGTTTGTATGCCTGCGGCACACTCTCAATAATAAAACGCTTTTTAACATTATCTTATCCCACATATTTTGCAGGTGTGCTTTCATGTTACGGCGTTTTTTTGTGATAAGTGTGATACCATTTTTAGCTAAATCATCCGCCAGTGTCTGGCTGAGATAACCTTTATCACCGTAAAGCGTTCCTACCAGTTCTTTTGATAATTCACGAACAGGTTCCCTATCATCGACATTCCCCGGCGTCACTTTCAGTTAAAAACTTTATGCCGGGGAATACGGATGTTATGACAGACACTCAAACTCGTGGAATCAATAAAAGCCATGCCTGTGGGTTTTCCTTTTAATTGAGTCAGATAACTGCACAATGGCACCAAAACGGAAGGAGCGACACTGACAAAACGGGTATAACTGAGCAAGGTTGGAAAGTCGTTATGATGATATTTCCAAATATATTCCAGATAAAAATGTTTAAAATCCCGGTAATGCGACCGATGAAAGAGGATCAAAATCGTCATGATTTCACTGGGATACATGTGGCCTTGTCGACGACGCAGTCGGTCTCCGTTATTGAGACAAAACTGCGCCCATTGAGGAATGAAAAAGCGACAAAAAAAAAGTGGTGAGTAGACCTACCCAGTCACCCGGGCAGATCCCTCCTCAGAACCGGACATGCAGAACTACCGCATCCGGCTCCCGACAGACCCCAGTCGTCACACCTATTCAGCAAGAATTGAACATTGAATGGACTTTCCAGCTTGAAGGATAACCCAGCACTTTCAGGATCAGAGTCAGCTTTTCCCACGTTAACCCCCGTCGTCCTCCCTTCCGGTTGAACCATCTGTAAAGTACCCGCTTGCTTTGGTAGATAAATTGCCCGACTCGTCTCTGGTTATCAGAAATACCGTGATAATTTATCCAGCCTTTGATAACCCTGATGACGATGGTCAGAACACGCCTTTTGTCAGGTGTATTCAGGTTCTTCCAGAGGAAGTCCCTGAGTCCCTTCAATTTGGCGGCAAAACGGTCTTTTCGACGGGTCAACTTCAGTCGCCAGAAACCCTTTCGCGATATCCCCCAGTAGCAGGTAAATCCCAGAAAGTTAAACGCAGGTAAGCGCCCGCCAGACTGGTGAGCTCTCATGGCTGCAACGTGACCCGCCGGAATTAATTGCGATTTGTCACTGTGCAACGCCAGACCGTATTTACTC
>NZ_JBFPEZ010000164.1:0-2061 GCF_040838225.1 Xenorhabdus sp. SGI246 | reverse complement strand
TGGCCCTTCGCCGGCCAGTGGTTGGACGACGAGAGTGGACTTGTCTATAATCGCTTCAGGTATTTTTCACCTGTTGCAGGGCAGTACCTGACACCAGACCCGATCGGATTATTGGGTGGAAGCAACTTATATAGCTATGTACAAAACCCAACAAGGGGAGTCGACCCTTTAGGATTAGCCAGTTGTCCTTTAAAAGAAATATTTGATGATGTCGACAAATGGTCACTATCTAAAATAGGTGAGCGTCAGAAAGGAATGATCAGAGATAAGCTACCCGTTGTAAAAGAGCGCTCATCAAAACTGAATAGAAAAATGAGAGAGCATTTTAGTGAGAATGAAAAAGGTCTAATCAGAGAGTGGGAGAAACAAACAGGAAACTCTTGGCCTACACTCGCTAATGGTAAACGAGCAACGCCTCATCATGTAATCCCACTGAAAAATGGTGGAACAAATGAATGGTGGAATTTAATTCCTGTTAAACATCCACATACAGGAACAATACATGGAACTGGCTCTGCTTTAAGAACTCACATACCTTATCAGAAGGTAGGCGGAAAAATATGGAATCTATTGAGTCGTTTAAGGTGATATGATGAAAATTGTTGATGCTTATAACTTATTGAATGAATGGATTGTAAAAAGCAATGGTGAATTGATTGATTTAGGTGATGGGGAATTATTTTCATTTATTTTAAAAAAGAAATTCAATCACACTGAACTTACTAACTTTGAAAGTAATAACAATCTGTTACTTCCTGATGAATATAAAGACTTTCTTGAAAACGTTGGCTCTGTAGATATATTTTCAAGTGAAATTACTGCTGGGATTGAAGTATTAGAACCAGCTGAAATAAAGAGTTTTTCAAAAGAAGTATTTGAAGGATATGGTGAGGATCTATATCCTAATTTATTATTGACAACATCAATACCTAAAACAGGATATTTTGGCGGATTTTGGATGTTAGAAGAGAGTGAAAGCTGCTATTCTATTTTTTATCCTGATGTGCCTCCTGAATATTGGATTGAAGAAGCAGAGTTTTCATCATTCAATGAATGGATTATTAAACTAGTCAGAAGTAAATCGAAGAAAATATAGTTTTCTTTAGATTTAGTTTAGCATCTATGTCATCCCACCCTGTTTTGTGAGATAATAACAAGGTGGGGTTTTAATTACTATCCAGCCTCAAACAAGAAACAAGTTTGTGATATGATACAAACTGATAAGCTGGAGTAAAAAAACATTCTTTAATACCTAGATTTATCAAAAGAAAAACCCATGAATAAAGAAGATACTTTAGGAAGATTAGATTTTATTGAAAAAGAAATGGATATTAAATTACCCTATTATTATAGAAGATTTTTGTCTGAGGGAATTCAAGATAAACCTTATATCGAGATAACTGGTAAAGAACAAGAAAATATATATGTTTATAATTTCGACTATGTTCTTGAAAGAAATAAAACACATACTATTCAACAAGCTGAGAAAAACTACTTTTTAATTGGCCAAGATGGTGATCTTGGTTATTTTATTTATGTAGAAAAAGGTCAGGAAAGTGATGTTATTTATAGCTTAGATTTGGGTGCTTTAGGTAGCGTTGATATGGAGGAGGATGGGGATAAGGAAGCCGATAATATTTATAAATTAGGAATGTAAATATCTAGAAATCAGCCAAGATAGATTTAACTCATTATCTTGGCTGAATAGTTCACATCAAGTATAAAACTGGAAAGTCCCTATACTATTTCAATCTATAGGGATCAAGTAGAAAAGGTCATCATCAATTTTATCATTGAACTCTTAAAGGGGAACGATAAAGAATGCTTGATCATTGAGGTAAAATATTAGGGTGATATCAATGAATGAAACAATAGACTTTTATATGGAGCCAATGATATTTTTTAAAAGCTCTGATTTTCTTTCTGGCTCTTCTGATGAGTTAGAAGGGTATGAAATTATAGAAAATAAAGATGATGCTATAAAACTTCTTTTTGATCAGGATGTTCCAAATAACTATGCAATTTGGGGTGATTTTTTTCTGTAAGCGCCTAATTAACCCC
>NZ_JBFPEZ010000163.1:0-2024 GCF_040838225.1 Xenorhabdus sp. SGI246 | reverse complement strand
CATCTTAGGTTCGCATAATGTATATTATGTTAAATTAGTTAGATAATAGGTCACTGACTTCTCTATCCTTTTCCACTCCAAAATAATCATAAAGCTACCTGTCTTCCTGAATGCCAATAGATTTGGATTGAACAGATACAGTAAGTTCTTTAAAAATAAATTTGTTCATATTTATCTCTATCCCCTACCATTGGTAACGGAATGAAAAAAGAAATCAGGAAATAATCTACTGTTATCAATAGTTTTTTACTACAGCACATTATCTATTTTTTAAATGCATAACGACAGGTAGATGATAAACCATGAGTACGATGAAAAATAATAAAATTGTTATTGTTGGTGCCGGTTTTGTAGGCACAACACTGGCATGGTGCTTATCTTGCCACTATAAAGGAGAAATTATCCTGATTGATAAAGGACAAGCGGGTAACGGAGTGACTAAACAGGCTTTTGCATGGCTCAATGTTTCTTATGGTAGACCGGATGCCTACAGTAAGCTCAGGCAGCAGGCACTCAATGAATGGCGTTATCTCGATAAACAGACAAACGGAAAATTGAATATAAACTGGTCAGGTGCTATCAGTTGGCAGAAAACTGAATCTGCAACCCGTGAATTTATCGGTGCTTATAGTGAATCCGGCTTTAATGTTAAAGCATTGACGAAAGCTGAACTTCAGACACTGGAACCACAGCTTGCAACCCTCCCGGAGCTTGCTGCTTTTGCAACGGAAGAAGGTGCTGTTGATCCTCTTCACGCAACACAAGTACTTTTGCAGGAAGCCCTGAACAACGGTGTCACCTATCTGCCTGAAACAGAAGTGACTGCCATTAATCATAATGACAAACAGATTCTCGGAATTACTACACCACAGGGTGTTATCTGTGCTGATCAAGTTGTATTGACTGCCGGTGTCGGCATAATTTCTCTGATGGAAAAATTAGGGGAACAGCTTCCCTTATCTGCATCTCCTTCTATTATCGTGCAATATCAACACCAGGCTGAAACCCCTTTTGTACACCATATTATCTCAACGCCTGATATGGAAGTACGTCCGATATCAGGAACAACTTTGCTTGCAGCAGAAGATTATTTAAATGACTGTCCTGAAAACAGTGCTACATGTATCGCAATGAATGCTTTACCTGCCATAAAAAAAGCCTTTACAGGCAGTGATAGTCTATGTTTAGAAAAAGCTTCTGTTGGTATGCGTCCAATTCCTAAAGATGAAATGCCCATCGTCGGAAAAGTTGCTGATTATCGTGGCTTATATATGCTCAGCATGCATGCAGCAATTACACTTGCACCACTGATATGCCGACTGGCTCAGGAAGAAATAATAAACGACACAGAACAAGCTGCATTAAATCCATACAGACTCACACGCTTTGATAAAAACTGAAGTTATTTGTTCTATATGCAAACAGAAGATGGCTTTTGCTATCTTTGCAATATCAGCAAAAGACTTCTGCGTTTATTGCTCTTTTTTAGAGTGACTTATCTCATGATAATAAAACCCATATTAATCAAATTAACCGCTATCGCCACACTTGATCGTAATGAACGTATCGTTAATCCAGAAGGATTTGCTCCTCAATGGGATGACTAATCACTCCTATCTCTTAATTCGGTAATTCCTCAGCTTTACTGAGGGAAAATATTTCCTTATTTCATCGCCTTCCAAAATCAATTCTAATGAAGGATGAGGTTTATTATGCTTTTTGAACACTATTCTCTGAGTGGTTTGTTGTTATCTAATCGTATTGTAATGCCACCGATGACACGTTCGCGGGCTGGAAGAGGGTATTCTGGAAAATACACGCTGGAACGCGCTGAAGAAGCGCTGACTAACGGTTGGGAAGATCTGACCGGGTTTGGCCGCTCTTTTATTGCTAACCCAGATCTACCCTACCGTCTTGCCAATGGGCTGGAATTAAACCAGCCGATAAAAGAAAAATTTTTCGGTGGTAATGAGGGAGGATATACCGATTATCTGGCGATAAGCTGTATTAGTCACAATTTGATC
>NZ_JBFPEZ010000162.1:0-1191 GCF_040838225.1 Xenorhabdus sp. SGI246 | reverse complement strand
GTGGCCGGGTCAAACAGATCACTGGCGTATTCCAGTTCACCGGTTAACCCGTTTTCGGTATCACTGAGTGACAGTGACAAATCAAACTGGGTGGTTTTTCTGTCTAACGGCAGTTCACTGAGCGTCAATGCCGGCAGATCAAAATGCTGTTGCTTGGCGGTATTGTCCAGATCCAGCATCACCTGAAATACCGGGCTGTGACTCAGGCTGCGTGGCGGTTGTAATGCCTCCACTAACTGCTCAAAAGGTAAATCCTGATGGGCGTAAGCGTCCAGCGCATGGGCTTTAACACGGGCTAATAACTGCCGGATGGCAGGGTTATCTTCCAGCCGGACCCTTAAAGCCAGTGTATTGGCGAAGAACCCCATCAGCGGCTCTAACTCACGGTACTGGCGGTTGGCGACCGGTGTGCCGATAACCACATCGGGTTGTCCGCTGAGCCGTGACAGTAAAACCGCCCAGCCGGCCAGCAGGGTCATAAACAGGGTGGTGCCGTGACGCTGGCTCAGGGCGTGTAAACCGGTACTGAGTGCCGGGGGCAGGGTAAAGCGTACCAGATCTCCCCGATAGCTTTGCTCCGGCGGACGGACACGGTCGGCAGGGAGTTCCAGCAAAACCGGCGCGTCCTGTAGTGTATTGCGCCAGTAATTCACCTGCTGGTCCAGCCTGTCTCCCTGCAACCATTGGCGCTGCCACAGGGCGTAGTCAGCGTACTGGATGGGCAGCGGTGGCAGCGGATCGGGCTGTTGTTGGCAGAAGGCCTGATAAAGGGCTGAGAACTCTTTCGTCAGGACCGTCAGCGACCAGCCGTCAGAGATAATATGGTGCTGGGTTACCAGCAGAATATGGTGTTGATCCGCGAGTTTCAGCAATTGGGCGCGGGCTAACGGCCCTTGCGCAAAATCAAAATCCTGCCGGGCTTCCGCCTGTGTTGCCGCTTCCAGGGCCATTTGCTGCGCTGCCGGGGATAGCGGGCTGAGATCGTGGTATCTCAGGGCAAAGCCCCGGCCCGCCTCACTGATAATCTGGCGCGCTTCCCCGTCGATAACGCTGATCGTGGTGCGCAGAATTTCATGACGGGCGACGATGCGATCGAGTGCGGCTTGCAGGGCGGCCAGATTTAAAGCGCCGTGCAGTTCTAAGCCGCCGGCGATGTGATAGGCGGCCTGCGCGGCGCTGTCCAGTTGAGCC
>NZ_JBFPEZ010000161.1:0-4809 GCF_040838225.1 Xenorhabdus sp. SGI246 | reverse complement strand
ATATTAAGGGACACAGCCTAAGCCAGCCACACATGTCAATCTGAATGAAACAACAAAGAATCTGTATTTTACTGCCAGAGTGATGTGTGATCCCAATTATCAATAAATCCCATCGTTTCCCATTTTACACAGCAAGGTTTTTCTTTCATTAGTTCCGTCAATTGTGTTTTTAAACCATTATGATAAGACACCTGAGCTGAAAGATACTTCAAAATAGCTAACCGACTGTAAAGCGTCGTTGGATTAATAATATGTTGTTCTAATTCACGCCCTTTTTTCGGCGGGAATGCCCGGAAGGATCGATTCCAGATACGATTGTGGTGCGCACAAAGATTGCGAATATGGCTTAATGTGTGAAACCACGAAGCCATGACTTCATAACTTTTTACATTAAACTTGTGTGCAATTGTTTTCTGATCAACATGCAATAACGACTTATATATTTTTGACCATGAACCAAAGCTCAATGTTTCTGTGATCATCCAGGAAGGCGGGTATTTGGGAGTGTGATATTTCTTCTTATAATGTTCAATAAATGTTTCTTTGGCCTCATTAATCTGACCAAAAAAGTTTTCATAGTGGTAGTCATTACTCAGAACAGATAAGTTCATGAACCAATGAGCACCATATTTTCCGCACATATGTTCCGACAAACACGTTCGTAATGCTATTTCCACTTTTTGTATTTGCTCAAGGATAATCAGGCGCAATTTACGGTCGAATTCATAAAGCTGAAGAACATCTTCTAACGTAGTTCCTTCAACAAAATGTTTCGGCTCAATCGGTTGTGGTGTACGCTGTTCATCCAGAATATAAAAAGGATAAAAATAACCGCGTAATCTATAATAACCGATAAATGTCAGTGCATGCTCCGCAACCATGTGATCTTTTATTATTAAGCCGCGTTCCCGAAGTTTATTAATAAGAAAAGAAATATCTTCTGGACGCTTTTGATAAATCTTCTTTTGCGTTGTCGTCATAAATGTCACAGAAAGTAAAATTCAGGTAAAAAAAAACCTGCCAATTTGCGCATTCCCTGATTCAGGGACTCAGCGTGGCAGGTGTACTTGCGATTAATTATACGTATCTAAGTCAACATTTTTTTAGCAAAAAGTGCTATTTATATACAATAACCATTTCATATCATTAAGATAGATAACATTTTCGCGTTACACGTTAAAACAGTACCCAGCTCTGTTTTAATTTAACAGGCACTGTGTTTATGATAAAAATACCACTCAAAACGGAATATCCGAATCCCAGTCAGCATTCTTTTCTTCCGGTAAAACAGAAGGTTGTTGTACCGCTTGCGGTTTTTTTCGCTCTTTACTGGTGGGTTTAGAAGGCGGTTGCTTCTGTGCGGGTTGAAGTCCAGCCTGCTGTGTCATCGTATTCTTTGCATCTCCACGACTGCCCAGCATCTGCATCACGCCATTGACATTGACCACCACTTCGGTTGAATAGCGATCCTGTCCCTGATTATCCTGCCACTTGCGTGTTTGCAATTGGCCTTCAATATAGACCTGAGCGCCTTTTTGCAGGTATTCCGCAGCAATTTCCGCTAATTTGCCGAAGATCACCACCCGGTGCCATTCAGTTTTTTCCCGAATTTCGCCGGTTTGTTTATCCCGCCAGTTTTCGGAGGTAGCCAGTGACAGTGTTGCTACAGTGCCACCGGTAGGCAAGTAGCGGATTTCCGGATTTTGCCCCAGGAACCCCACTAAAATAACCTTGTTAATTCCACGCGAAGACATATCCACTTCCTCCTTGTTATAGTGACTGACGCTGTGTCCAGCACCCTTGTTTCAGGGCAAATTCGGCCAGTTCACGGTAAGCAAAATATTCCACGGATTCACGGGAGCAGGGTTTACCCTCATCCATCGTGCCGATATAAAAGCCTGCACGGGTTTGCAACACCATTAACGGTAATTGCTTATGACAATATTGCAGTGCCAGAATTCCAATGGGGGTGATACTCATATCTGTACCCTATTGTATTTGTTAGAAAAGAGACTGCCCTGAAAACATTCAGGGCAAGTCAGTGGAATAAATATCAGAATGAATTTTCTGCATATTCAGTTTGCGCAACACCGTTTTGTGGCGGCGTCGAATCGGATTGTTCGGCCTGATAGACCTTGTCCTGACCGATTTTAATCCAGTCCACTTTGATCAAACGGGCTTTCAGGCTGACGCGCTGTTCACCGGCATGATCCCCGCGTTTCAGGGTAAAAATATCGGTGGACGGGTTGCTTAAGGTGAAACCCAGCAACACTTTTTTGTCCTCATCCACCGATTTCTGGCAACGGGCAATCAGACTGGTCGCCTCCTTGCCGACCACAGTAATATCAAAACGCACATAGACCGGATTATCACTCGGGCCATTTAACGCATTGATCACGCAGCTCAGGAACGTACCATTGGCAGTGCTGACATGGCGGATATTATTCAAATAGCCGAGTCCCTTAATATTCAGATTGAAATAGTCATTTTTGGTTAACGAAGTTG
This sequence comes from Xenorhabdus sp. SGI246, assembly GCF_040838225.1. Classification (NCBI taxonomy): domain Bacteria; kingdom Pseudomonadati; phylum Pseudomonadota; class Gammaproteobacteria; order Enterobacterales; family Morganellaceae; genus Xenorhabdus; species Xenorhabdus sp. SGI246. Next base: position 2,304 of record NZ_JBFPEZ010000161.1, on the reverse strand, counting down.
TGTTCTCAGACATACGATTTTCTCCATGGAGGTAACAATAAGGAATGACGGAGAAAACCCTACTCCCTGACGGGAATGGTTTTTCCCGCCGGGCGTCAGACATATACGTTGCTGACGTTCTGATAAAGAATAATGAACCTTCATTGCCGTTGGATCGGCAATATCTGCTTTCAAAGGTGAGCAGATGTACCGCAGTCACGCGCTCCCTTTCAGGCTACAGGAGTTTTACAGCCACCCAAAGGCGATCGTTGCAGGCTCACCGATCATTTAAGAAACAGGTTGATTCTTAAAGCATCCTGTCTGAACGTCAATCAACAATCAGATCTTCAAACTTTCTGATTTGCCCGCCTGACCTTGCGCGATTGTGTTACCGCTTTGTCATTCAGCATGCCTTTACAGCCCGGGTAGTTCACACAGCCCCAGAATAGCGAAGTTTTTCCCTGCCGCTGCCGCATCCGGCCGCCACAGTTCGGGCAGTCCGGAGTTTTCGGTAACGTCAGGTGTAACGGTTGGGTCTTTCCGCGTTCGACTAAATGCAAAATCCATTGCATCTGTTTCTGCATAAAAACATCCAGCGATGTTTTGCCCTGCGCAATATCCTCCAGCAACTGCTCCCATAACGCAGTCATGCCCGGACTGGTCAATACCTCCGGTAACCCGGCAATCAGTTCACGCGCCAGTGGCGTTGACTGAATCGCTTTCTTTTTCCGCTCAATCAGCTGGCGTTTAAACAAGGTGTCCAGAATGCCGGCACGGGTCGCTTCCGTACCCAACCCGGCACTTTCGCGCAAGACTTGTTTCAGTTGCGGATCACTGACCAGACTGGCCGCATTTTTCATCGCGGCAATCAGGGTGCCTTCAGTAAACGGTGCAGGCGGTTTGGTGTGGAGTGACTGAATTTTTACCTCAATAATCTGACAGCGATCACCCTGATTAAGGGTCGGTAACGGTAAATCAGCTTCCTGCTCTTCTTCCTTCTCATGCTCTCCCGTTCCATCTGCAAACAGCGCTTTCCAGCCCGTCATCACATTAACCCGACCTTTTACCCGGAATAATTGCCCGCCGATCTCCAGTGTTACTTCAGTCACATCGGTTTCCTGAGCAGGAAGAAACTGCGCCAGATAGTACTGACGGATAAGCTGATAAACCTTTAGCTCATCGGTCGTTAATCGGGTGATATCAAAGATGTGACGCGTGGGAATAATGGCATGGTGTGCCGTAATTTTTTTGTCATTCCAGATGCGGGAAACACGTTGTTTATCCAACTGCTCGATAATGGTATCCATAGCCGGGTCGGTTCGCGCCAGTGCTGTCAGCACGGCAGGAATATCTGCCTGCATGGACACAGGCAGATAGCCGCAATCCGTGCGCGGGTAAGTCGTGGCTTTATGGGTTTCATACAGAGACTGGGCAATCGCCAGCACCTGACTCGCGCCCATACCCCACAAACGGGAAGCAGCCTGTTGGAGTGTGCCTAAATCAAAACACAGCGGGGGCGGGGTTTTCTCCCGTTTTTTGCTGGTTTCCATCACGGTGGCGTGTGTTGCCTGCTGACAACGTTGCTGCACGCCCTGCGCCACGGCCTCCCGGATACAGCGGTTCTCATCATCACAATCATTTTCTGAAGGCAACCATTTAGCCTGAAAGCGGACAGTGTCTTTTTCCAGCTTCGCCAGAACCTGCCAGTACGGTTTTGGCACAAACTGATTGATGGCCTTATCCCGGTTCACCACCAGTGCCAGTGTCGGAGTCTGCACCCGCCCGATGGACAACACATCTCCAAAGCCCAGTGCCTGTGCTTTCAGGGTATACAGTCGGGTCAGGTTGATGCCCGTCAGCCAGTCGGCCCGTGCCCGCCCCAGTCCGGCCTGATAGAGTGCTGCCGTCTGCTCGCCCGGCAAGATGGCCGCCAATGCCTGCCGGATGCTGGTTTCATCCAGTGCCGACAGCCACAGCCGCCTGACCGTACCGGTGAAACGGCAATATTCCAGCAACTCGCGGGCAATGACTTCCCCCTCACGGTCGGCATCGGTGGCAATAATCACCTCATCCACCTGTTTCAATAATTGCTGGATCACGGCAACCTGCCCGGCAGTCTCTTTTTTTACCGACCATTGCCATTGAGCGGGCAGCACCGGCAATACATCCATGCGCCACGGCGGAGCAAACTGCTCGCCATAGTGTTCGGGCGCGGCTATCTCCAGTAAATGCCCGATGGCCCAGGTGACAATGATACGGGCACTGAAGAGAAATCCCTGCCCGCGCTGTCTTACCCCCAGGACTTTGGCAATGTCTTTGGCCTGA
>NZ_JBFPEZ010000160.1:0-1371 GCF_040838225.1 Xenorhabdus sp. SGI246 | reverse complement strand
GCCAAGAGTTTCCATCTCTGTACCAGCCCGCCCAGTATTTGCAGTAAAAATCCGCCTTCATAGAAGGCGGCTTTGATTTCGCCCCAGAGGGGCGTTATTAGCTCAAACTCTAAGAGCCTTCACTTCACATCCCTTTTAACGATAATTGATTGTCTTCATATTCATGTTTTTCCTGATACTTCACATACTTCCTTATCATTTCTTCATTTACACCAACGGTATCTACACAGTCACCTCTCGACCAAAAGTGATTTCCCCATAACTTTTGCTTTCTCAAATAGGGAAATTTATTAAATAACCGGATAGCTGTTCGTCCTTTTAAATGACCAAGAACCTGAGATACAGATAATTTCGGGGGTATTTTTACCAAAAGATGAACATGATCTATTTGAACGTTCAATTCTACAATTTCTATACCGAGTTGCTCACAGGAAATCCGTATCTGTTTATAGACCTCCCTTCCAACATTATTTTTCAGTATTCTAAATCGATATTTGGGCGTCCAAACGATATGGTATTGACAACACCAAACTACATGCGATGCTTTCTTGAATCTACTCATGGTTAAATCCTTCTCTGTTATGGGGATAACAGTTCGGATTTTCCCATGAGTAGCATTATTGGCAGAGCCAATTTGTTGCTGACCACCTCCGCAGGAGGCGGTATTCAGTTATGAATAAAATTTGTGAGGACAAAGAGTTAGCCTGTTCAGTTTGCATTAAACACGCATTAACACATTCACGAGGGTTACTTTTCCAGAGCGCATCGCGGATATCTTGAGGAGCACTGACCAATAAGGCACGTATCTGATTGATAGCCTGTGTTTTAGCTTTGACCGCACTGCGTCTGGCAACGCCGGTGATCCGTAATGCCTCACAGATACCGGATTGTTGTTTAGGAATAGCCTGCGTTCTGCCTGCCAGCACCGTCCGGGCTGCACATTCTGCATCCAGTGGGTCAGACTTTCCATTCTGTCGTCGCATTAAACGATCTGGGCGCGTGATCTCCAAGACTTCAATACCCTTTTTAATCAAAAAACGGGTCAGGCCCACCCCATAAGTTCCGGTTCCCTCGATGCCGGCCTGATTCACGGTTCCCCATGTTTGCGCCCAGCTCAGCAATTGCTGATATCCTGCCAGATTAGTTTCAACGGTTCGGGTACCGAGTAATTTGCCGGTACAATCGATAATCGCACCCACGTGCATCTCTAAATGGGTATCGACACCCAAAATGACGCTGTCTTGCGGTTGTTGTGATGAATTCAACATACGGATCTCCTTTAATGAGAGTGGTATTACCATTCCCATCGTAGGACATGACACTCAGGGAGCAGGGGCAAGGCTCCTATTAGGTCACTGACTCTGGGCCCGG